>JBLNBU010000252.1:0-27372 GCA_050260215.1 Actinomycetota bacterium | reverse complement strand
TGGCTGGGCGGCGACTATGCGGGCGTCGGTCCCGGCGCCCACGGCCGGCTGGGCGGCGAGGCCTTTCGCCAGCACCGCGCCCCCGAGGCGTGGCTGAAGGGCGTCGAGGCGGCCGGCCACGCCACCCGCGAGCGCCAGCGCCTGGATCCCCGCACCCGCGCCGAGGAACTGGTGATGATGGGCCTGCGCCGGATCCGCGGCCTGGATGCCGAGCGCCTGGCAATGGTGGCCGAGGTCATCGACCCCGCCGGGCTGGCCCGCATGGTCGAGGGCGGCTTCGTCGAGCACGACCGGGACGGCCTGCGCGCCACCCCGGCCGGCCGGCTGCTGCTCAGCGCGGTGACGGCTGAGCTGCTGGGGTGACCTGAGCAGAGGTTGCCGGGGCGAAGCTGGTCGGCGCCGGGCTGACCTCGCGGCTGCCGTCGGGGCCGACTTCGCGCACCGCCAGCCCGCGTTCCGAGGTGCCGTCGGGGTTCAGGCGGAAGATGCCGTCGACGCCGGCGAACCCGTTGGGGTTCTGCAACGCCGTCGGCGGATAGTTGCCCAGACCCTGGCGGGCCAGCGCCGCGGCCAGGGCGGTGGCATCATAGCCGATGCCCACCAGGCCGGTGGCCCGCGGCGGCACCGGGCCGAACGCCTTTTCATAGCGGGTTTCCAGCTCGGCATGGGCGGCCTTGGGCGGTGCGGGGAACCAGCCGCCCACCAGGGCCGGCTCGCCGATGGTCGCCGGGCCGTCCCACAGCATGGTGCCCAGCATCTTGATGCCTTCGGCATCGTAATAGGCCAGCAGCGAGGCGATGGTCTTCGGCCGCACGCCCTCGTCGGGAAGCAGCACCGCGTCGAACGGGGCGTCGCCCCTGGTCTGCGCATTGCCCATGGCCTTCAACGCCGCCTTGGAGGCGTCGTCCCCGCGGGCCTTCAGCGCGTCCTTCTCGCGCTGCAGCGCCCGGGCGCGGCCGTCGACGCTGGCGAAGCGCTTGACCGGTCCGGTGAATTCATTGGCCGTCGGGTCGTAGAACTCGACCTTCACCAGGTCGGGGCCGGCGGCGGTGCGGGCGGCGTCGGCTACCGCCCGGCCATAGTCGGTGTTGGGCGCCAGCACGGCGAACCGGCTGCGGCCTTGCGTGCGGGCGTGGGCAATCACGCGGTCGACCTGGCTGCCGGGCAGGAAGCCCAGGGCATAGACGCCATTGCCGGCGACGGTGCGGTCGGTGGTGAAGGCCAGCATCGGCACGCCGTGCTCGCGCGCCAGCGGGGCGGCGGCCTTGACCTCGGGGCTGAACACGGGCCCCAGGATGATGTCGGCGCCCTGGGCCAGCGCCTGGCGGGCGGCGGCGGCGGCCCCGTCGGCGGTGCCCTTGGTATCGAGCGGGATCAGGTTGAAGCGCTGGTCGGCGACCTCGAACATGGCCAGCTGGGCGGCGTTGGACAGGGTCTGGCCGAACATGGCGTAGGGGCCCGTGAGCGGCAGCAACAGCGCGGCGCGCACCTCGGCATCGGGGGCCTTGGCCGCGCCGGCCGGAGCCTGGATCGCGGGCGCCGCCTGGCCCGTTTCGGGCACGGGTGCGCCGGGGGCGGGCACGTCGGGCAAGGGCGAGGCCTCGACCCGCGGTGGCGCCTGCACCGGTCCTGCCGGCGGCGGCGACGGCAGCGCCGGGGGCGAAGGCAGCGACGCCTGCGGGCGTGCGGGCGGTTCGGGCATGCGCGGCCCGGTTGCCTGCGGTGCGGACTTGGTTCCGGCCATCCAGGGTGGTAAGTCTGCTTTTTGACAGCCCGCAACCAGAAGGACGGCGGCGAGGAATGGCAAGGCAGCGGCACGGCGCCACCGGGAAACGAGGCGCAACGGAATCCTCCCTGGACGAGGCGACCCCGGCAACGGCGCCGGCGGTCGACGGCGGGCCCGAGGTTAGACCTCGGCCGGGCGGAAGTAAACCGGCCCCGGGGCTGTATCTGGTGGCTACCCCCATCGGCAATCTGGGCGATATCACGCTGCGCGCGCTGCAGGTGCTGCAGACCGCCGACGTGGTCGCCTGCGAGGACAGCCGGGTGACGGGCAAGCTGATGACCCTGCTGGGGCTGTCGCGGCCGCTGTTCTCGTACCACGAACACAACGCCGAGCGTGCCGGCGCCGAACTGATGGCCCGCCTGAAGGCCGGCGCGGTGGTGGCGCTGGTGTCCGACGCCGGCACGCCGCTGGTCTCGGATCCCGGCTGGCCGCTGGTCCACGACTGCATCGAGGCCGGGGTGAGCGTCACCGCGGTGCCCGGCCCCTCGGCGACCCTGGCGGCGCTGCAGCTCTCAGGCCTGCCGGCCGACCGCTTCCTGTTCGCCGGCTTCCTGCCCACCAAGGGGGCGGCGCGGCGCACCGTGCTCAAGGAGCTGGAGCCCACGCCTGCCACCCTGGTGTTCTACGAATCGCCCAATCGCCTGCCCGACAGCCTGGCCGACATGGCCGCCGTGCTGGGCGACCGCGACTGCGCGGTGGCCCGCGAACTGACCAAGCTGCACGAGGAGGTAGCTCGCGGCCGGCTGTTCGAGCTGTCCAACCGCTTCGCCGATCAGGGCCCGCCCAAGGGCGAGGTGGTGGTGGTGGTTGGCCCGCCCGGCAAGGGCACCGGCGTCGGGCCCGAGGACCTGGACATGCGCCTCGAGACTGCGGTGGCCGGCGGCTCCTCGGTCAAGGACGCCGCGGCGCTGGTGGCGGCCGAGACCGGCCATCCCCGCCGCGAGGTCTATGCCCGGGCGCTGAGACTGTTCCGCAGCGGCAACTAGGAATGGCGTCCTTGGATCGCCAGGCGGCGCGGCGTCGCGGCCGCTGGGCCGAGACGGCGGCAGCCTGGCGGCTGCGCCTGGCCGGCTTTCGCATCCTTGCCCGCGGCTATGTCACCGGGCGCGGCTCAGGCGCGGGCGAGGTCGACATCGTGGCCCGGCGCGGCCGGCTGCTGGTGTTCGTCGAGGTCAAGCAGCGGGCCGACCTGGTCGCCGCCGCCCAGGCGGTGGGGCCCCGCCAGCAGGGTCGCATCGCCCGGGCCGCCCAGGCCTGGCTGGCCCGCCATCCGGCCCTTTCGGAGTGCGACGTCCGCTTCGACGCGGTGCTGGTGGCGCCGTGGCGCCTGCCCGTCCACATCGCCGATGCCTGGCGGATGGATGCTTGAGGCCGGCTGCCCGCGGGCCTTAGACTGGACGGGTTCCATCATTTCCCGAGGACCCTTCGCCGTGACCATTCTTCGCCCGCTGTCCGCCTTGCTGATGCTTTCCGCCGCCGGCCTGCTGTCGGGCTGCGCCGCCACCGTGGTCGGCGCCGGCGCCTCTGCCGGCGTTGCCGCCGCCGAGGAACGGGGCCTTGAAGGCGCCGTCGACGACGCCAAGATCCGTGCCGAGATCAATCACCTGTGGTTCCAGCACGACCTGGAAATGTACCGGCAGGTCGGCCTGACCATCAGCGAGGGCCGGGTGCTGCTGACCGGCATCGTGCCCACCGACAAGGCCCGCGCCGATGCGGTGCGCCTGGCCTGGCAGGCCTCGGGCGTCAAGGAGGTGCTCAACGAGATCATGGTCCGCCCCGAGGGCGAGGCCGCCATCGACCAGGGCACCGACATCGTCATATCGCAGAAGCTGAAGGCCCGGCTGATGTTCGACAAGGAGATCCGCAACATCAACTACACCATCGACGTCGTGGACGGGGTGGTCTACCTGATGGGGATCGCCCAGAACGAGAACGAGCTGCAGAGGGTGATCGCCCATGCCCGCGATATCTCCAACGTCAAGAAGGTGGTCAACCACGTGCGGCTGAAGACCGATCCGCGGCGGATTTCGGGCTGACCGCGATGCTGGCTGGCGAGGTTTCGCCGCGCATCTCCCTGGCCGGGCTGGCGGGCGTCGGCGACGACGACGTGGCGCTGGGCGACACGGCGCTGTTGCTGGCGGCCCTTCAGCATCCGGCGGCGCGGCTCGATTCCTACCGCGGCCATTTCGACACCCTGGCCGAGACGGCGCTGGGGCTGGGTGGCCTGGATGCTGCCGCCCATGCCGCCGCCCTGGGCGAGGCCATGGGCCGGCACCACGGCTATCGCTGCGACGACCGCGATGACGACGACCTGGGCAACGCCAACCTGATCGACGTCATCGACCAGCGCCGCGGCATCCCCGAAGCCTTGGCGGTGCTGGCGATCGAGGCGGCGCGCCGCGCCGGCTGGCGGGCCGAGCCGCTGGCCTTTCCCCTGCACGTCCTGGTCCGCCTCGAGGACGAGGACGGCCGCCGGGTGATCCTGGACCCGGCCGCCGCCGGAGCGGTGCTCGACGCCCCGGCCCTGCGGGCGCTGCTGAAAGCCGCCGCCGGCATCGACGCCGAGCTGGAACCCTGCCACTACGCGCCCCTGAGCAACCGCGACATGTTGCTGCGGCTGCACAACGCCGCCAAGCTGCGGCTGCTGCGCGCCGGCCGGGTCGACCGCGCCCTGGCCACGGTCGAGGCCATGTTGCTGTTCGCCCCCGACCGCGACATGCTGTGGCGCGAGGCCGGGATGATGCATCTGCGGCTCGACAACCTGCGCGCGGCCATCGCCGCGCTGGAGCAGTTCGCCGCACGCACCGCCAACCGCCAGGCCAGGACCCGCACCCTGGCCCTGCTGGCCGAAATCAAGGCCCGCATGAACTAGAAGCGAGGAAGGGAACCGCCATGAGCCTTGCCGTCGCCATCCAGATGGATCCCATCGAGGGCATCGACATCAACGCCGACTCGACCTTCGCCCTGGCGCTCGAGGCGCAGAAGCGCGGCCACGCGCTGTTTCATTACCTGCCCCAGCACCTGTCGCTGAAGAACGGCCGCGTCTTCGCCCGTGTCCGGCCCCTGGCGGTCAAGCGCGTCAAGGGCGACCACGCCATGTTGGGCGAGGCCCAGCTGGTCGACCTGGCCACCATGGACGTGGTGCTGATGCGCCAGGATCCGCCCTTCGACATGGCCTACATCACCGCGACCCACCTGCTCGAGCACATCCATCCCGAGACCCTGGTGGTCAACGACCCGGTGCATGTGCGCAATGCGCCGGAAAAGCTGATGGTGACCCATTTCGAAGGGCTGATGCCGCCCACCCTGATCACCGCAGACCGGGCGCAGATCCTGGAATTCCGCGCCGAGTACAAGGACATCGTGCTGAAGCCCCTGTTCGGCAACGGCGGTGCCGGCGTCTTCCACGTCAAGCCCGACGACGAGAACCTGGGCAGCCTGCTGGAGTTGTTCACCCAGCTCTATCGCGAACCGGTGATCGTCCAGCAGTACCTGCCCGATGTGCGCGCCGGCGACAAGCGCATCATCCTGGTCGACGGCGTCGCCGCCGGTGCGGTCAACCGCGTGCCCCAGGCCGGCGAGGCCCGCTCCAACCTGCATGTGGGCGGCAAGGCCACCAAGGCCGAGTTGACCGCGCGCGACCGCGAGATCTGCGAGGCCATCGGCCCCACCTTGCGCGATCGCGGCCTGATCTTCGTGGGCATCGACGTCATCGGCAACTACCTCACCGAGATCAACGTCACCTCGCCCACCGGGATCCAGGAGATCGACCGCTTCGACGACACCTGCGTCGAGCGGTTGATCTGGGACGCCATCGAGCTGCGGCGTGCCAGCACCGCGCGGATCCCGACCGCGTAGGTCCCTGTCCCCCCACCCTCCGTCGTCACCCTCGGGCTTGACCTGGGGGTGCGCCAACCCATTGATGTTGAACGTATTATCGGCAGACATACGTCCATGGCCCGGTCAAGCCCGGCCATGGCGAGCGGGAAGATCGGCCGACGACCCGGGGCAAGCCTGCATCCGCAGTTGCCGGGCAACTACGGATCCAGTTGCAGCGGACTCCCCTGTTGCGGGGCTGCAACGTCCGCCTCGCAAGACCTGGTGTATTTTCCTACGACCCCGGCAGGGTGAAGCGGAAGACGCTGCCGCCGCCGGGAGCTTCGTCGACCCAGATGCGGCCGCCGTGACGCTCGACGATCTTGCGGCAGATGGCCAGGCCGATGCCGGTGCCCGCATAGGCCTCGCGGCCGTGCAGGCGCTGGAAGATCATGAACACCCGCTCGCGGGCGTCCTCGGGGATGCCGATGCCGTCGTCGGCCACCGAGAACCGCCAGCCGCTGCCGTCGGCCTCGGCCGAGACGGTTACGTGGGGCACAGCGCCGGGGCGGCGGTACTTGACGGCATTGCCGATCAGGTTCTGCAGCAGCCGCACCAGCAGGCCCAGCTCGCCTTGCACCATTGGCAGCGGCGACGGGCGGACGATCACCGCCTGGGATTCGGTCAGGGCGGCGGCCAGGTTGGCCAGGGCGGCGTCCACCACCAGCTCCATGTCCACCTCGTCGCGCTCAGGCACGCCGCGGTCGACGCGGGAATAGGCGAGCAGGTCGTCGATCATCGCCTTCATCCGCCCGGCGCCCTCGGAGATGTAGCCCAGGAATTCGCGCCCGTCGCCGTCCAGGGCACCGCCGTAGCGCCGCTCCACCAGCTGGGCGTAGCTGCCCATCATGCGCAGCGGTTCCTGCAGGTCGTGCGAGGCGACGTAGGCGAAATTCTCCAGCTCGGCGTTGGAGCGTGCCAGCTCGTTGTTGGCGGTGCGCAACTCGCCGGTCTGCTCGGCGATGACGCGCGACTGCTCGGCCTTGGCTTCGGCCAGCGCCCGCCATGACCGGCGCAGGCGCACGGCAAACAGCATGGAGGCCCCGCTGAGAAGCAGGAAGCCGAACAGGTGGATGACGACGATCTGGCGGCGTTGCGGGCCCAGTTCGGCCAGCAGCGGCTCGGCCGGCATGGTGACGCTGAGGCCGCCACGGATCTGGCCCAGCTCGTAGCCCTGCTTGCGATGGCAGGCCAGGCACGGCTTCTCGACGGTCAGTGCCGCCATGTAGCGGAAGGCCGGGGCACCGTCGGCCTCGCTCAGCTCCATCAGCTCGCGCTCGCCGGCCTCGAAGCGCTTCAATGCGCCCGCTTCCCACTCGTCGGGGCCGTTGCCGGGCCGGATCGGTTTCAGCGAGGTCAGGTGGAACCACACCCCGCGCCGCTCGCGGACCATATCGGCCACCTGGCGGGTCATGTAGGCGGGATTGACCTTGGTGAACGCCCGCCCGTCGATGCTGACGTCGCGGTCGCTGTCCTCCAGCCACGGATTAGGGGCGGTGCGGTCGTCGACGGGCACGTAGACGCCGCCGTGGCGGGCGTTCCACAGGCGTGTGGTCTCGATCACGGTGAACAGCATGCGCGCGCGTTCAAGCGCGATGGCGCGGGCCTGCGACTCGACCACGTCCAGGCTGGACGCCAGCGATGCCGCGACCAGAGCCGCCCAGAACGCCAGCAGTGCGGCCATCACGCCAAGACTACGGATCCTCATGCCGCCCTTTTCAGCCGTACCGCCCATACGCCCACGGCAATTCTACCTCCGGTCTAACGGAAAGAGAAGCGGCGGCGAGGCCGACTGGCCAAGGGGCCAAGTTCCCTTGTCGCGCGCAATGTCTTCGACTCATGCCCGGCATTCCTGTATACAATGCCGCCGGACGAACCCTTTGGACCTCCCATGACCACCCACGCCCCCACCGTCGCCTTTGCCGGCATCGAGGTGCTGGACATCGACGTGCAGGTCCAGGTGGCGGCGGGGCTGCCGGCCTTCACCGTGGTCGGGCTGCCCGACAAGGCTGTGGGCGAAAGCCGCGAGCGGGTGCGGGCGGCGTTCAGCGCCCTGGGCCTGGCCCTGCCGCCCAAGCGCATCACCGTCAACCTGGCCCCCGCCGACCTGCTCAAGGAGGGCAGTCATTTCGACCTGCC
Source organism: Actinomycetota bacterium (assembly GCA_050260215.1). Lineage (GTDB taxonomy): Bacteria > Pseudomonadota > Alphaproteobacteria > Rhodospirillales > Magnetospirillaceae > JBLNBU01. Next base: position 19,571 of record JBLNBU010000252.1, on the reverse strand, counting down.
CATCGCGCTGGGGCTGCTGGCCGCCATGGGGGTGCTGCCCGCCGACGAGGTCCAGGGCTGGGTCAGCCTGGGCGAACTGGGTCTGGACGGCTCGATTGCCCCGGTGACCGGGGTGCTGCCGGCGGCGATTGCCGCCAACGGCGCCGGGCGCGGGCTGATCTGTCCGGGCGCCCAGGGCCCGGAAGCCGCCTGGGCGGGCGACGAGGTGGCCATCCTGGCCGCGCCCAGCCTGCTGGCGCTGATCAACCATTTCAAGGGCACCCAGGTGCTGGCCCGCCCGTCGCCCCGCATCGCCGAGGACGCGGGCGCCCTGCCCGACCTCAAGGACGTCAAGGGGCAGGAAACCGCCAAGCGGGCACTGGAAATCGCCGCGGCCGGATCGCACAACCTGCTGATGATCGGTCCGCCCGGCTCGGGCAAGTCCATGCTCGCCTCGCGCCTGCCCGGCATCCTGCCGCCACTGACCGCGGCCGAGGCGCTCGAGGTCAGCATGATCCACTCGGTGGCCGGCCAGCTGGCCGAGGGGCGACTGATCCTGCGCCGGCCCTTCCGCGACCCCCATCATTCCGCCTCCGTGCCGTCGCTGGTCGGCGGCGGGCTGAAGGCGCGCCCGGGCGAGGTGTCGCTGGCCCATCTGGGGGTGTTGTTCCTGGACGAGCTGCCCGAATACCAGCGCGGCGCCCTGGAAGCGCTGCGCCAGCCGCTGGAATCGGGGCGTGCCGTGGTGGCGCGCGCCAACGCCCACGTCACCTATCCCGCCCGCATCCAGCTGGTGGCGGCCATGAACCCCTGCCGGTGCGGCCACCTGGGCGACCCGGCACTGGCATGCAACAAGGCGCCGCGCTGCGGCCAGGACTACCAGTCGCGCATCTCGGGGCCGCTGTTCGACCGCATCGACCTCCATGTGGAGGTCCCTGCCGTCAGCCCCGCCGACCTGTCGCTGCCGCCGCCGGCTGAAGGCTCGGCCGAGGTTGCCGCCCGAGTCGCCGCGGCGCGCGCCGTCCAGGCCGACCGCTACGCCGGCACCGTGGTGCGCACCAATGCCGAGGCCGACGGCGAGCTGTTGGAGCAGGTCGCCTCCCCTGACGCCCCGGGCCGTGCCCTGCTGGCCGAGGCGGCCGAGCGCATGCGGCTGTCGGCGCGCGGCTGGCACCGGGTGCTCAGGGTGGCGCGCACCCTGGCCGACCTCGACGGGGCACAAGGCGTGCGACGCATCCACGTCGCCGAGGCCCTGTCCTATCGGCGGCTGATGCCGGGGCGGCAGTCGTAGGGACCGGCACGCCTCCTAGTCGTCGCACCATCCTTCGCGGCGCCGGCCGTGATAGGGGCGGGCAAGGCCGGCGGCCAGCAGCTGGTCGGCCAGGTCCTTGCCTCCGGCCTCGACCCGCGCCAGGACCCGGCCGCCGTACTTGTCGGGGCGGACGTCGAACAGGCGTATGGCGGCGTTTTCCAGGCGGCCGGCAACGAATGTGCGGGCCTTTTCGGCCAGCTCCCGTTCGGCGTCGCAACGACCCTTCAGCTCGGGGGCGTCGACGCCCAGCAGGCGTACATGGGTTTCGGCCAGCAGGTTGGGCCACAGCTTGGCGCGGACGACGATGGTGTCGCCGTCGATGACTCGGACCAGCTCGGCCTCGACCGGTCCGGGAACCTGGTCGCGTGCCGCTGCCGGCCCGGCCAGCGTGATGATTACGGCCGCCACCGCGGCCCTGCCCCAAGCCATAGCCGTTCTCCGTTGTCCCCCGGAGAACCATCACCCACCGAGAACGAAAAAGCAACTAGACCTTTGGCTGACGCCAGTCCAGGGCGTCCACCTCGCCGCAGGCCGGACAGGTGGCCGACCACGCCGCGGTCGTGGCGCCGCAGGTGCTGCAGACCCACGCCGCGGCAGGCCCGGCGGCGGCGGCCTTGGCGGTCCAGGCCAGCGCGGCTGCTTCGTCGCGGCGTTCCTCGCGTTCCAGCCGCGCCCACAGCCGACAGGCCTCGGCGCCGGTATCGCCGGACTGGTCCAGATGGGTGCGCGCCTGGCCCCACAGCCTGGCGTCCAGGGCGGCGGCCGCCAGGGCCAGATGGCCGCAGCCGGCCTCGGGGTTGGTCTTGACCAGCTTCTGAAGGCGCTTGACCCGCGCCAGGGGCGCCTCGTCGCCGCCCAGGTCCAGCCAGGCGGCGACCAGGTCGGGATGGGGATTGCAGGCGAACGCGGTCTCGATGACCGAGGCGGCCTTGCGCGCCTTGCCGGCGCGGTGCAGCAGGCGGGCGGCACGGGCGGCGGCGGGCGCCAGCATGGAGTCGGCCTCGAAGGCCTGGACCGCCAGCTTCATCGCTTCGGCGGCGTCGCCGGCTGCCGCGGCCCGGGCATCCAGCACCAGGGCACGGCGGCGCGCCAGCTCGGCGCCGCTCATGGTGCCGCGCTTGCGCGCCTCGGCCAGGGTGGCCTCGGCCTCGGCCCACTGGCCGGAGCGGGCCTGCAGCTCGAACAAGGTGGCGCCCAAGCCTTCGGCACCGGGCTGCAACGCCCAGGCGCGGCGGGCATAGTCCAGCGCCGCCTCGCGGTCGCCGTCCTTCAGTGCAAGGTCCAGCAGGCCCTTCAAGCCCAAAAAGGCGGTCTCGGGGCGGACGACCATGGCGTCCAGGCGGCGCCTGGCCTCGGCCTCATCGCCGGACAGCTCGGCGGCGCGTGCGGTCAGCAGCCCGGTCAGCGACGGGTCGGCCAGCAGCTTGTCGGCGCGCCGGGCCAGCTTGGCCGCTTGCCGCGAATCGCCGGCAGCCACGGCGGCCAGGCCGTCGGACAAGGCGCGATAGCCGGCCTTGGTGCGCTTGTGGCGGCGCGCCGCCAGCCAGCGCCGCGGACCGCCGATCACCGCCTGGACCAGCCGCAGCACCAGGTGCATCACCCCCAGCACCGCCAGCAGCAGCAGCGACAGCACCGGCACGGTGGTGTCCATGCGCCAGCCCTGCCAATGGATGGTGACCTCGCCCGGCCGGTCGGCCAGCCACACCGCCGCGGCGATCAGGGCGGCGACGACGGTGACGAAGAGAAGAAGGCGGCGCATGGCCCTATTTCCCCGCGCCGGTGAGCGCGACCGCGTGGGCGGTCAGCTCGGAGGTCGAACGGTCGGCCCCGACGCGGGCCAGGGCATCGGCCATCCACGGCCCGGCGGTCTCGGCCGGCGCGCCGGTCAGGCGGCCCAGCTCGCGCGCGGCGCCGGCCAGGTCGTCCTGGCCCAGGCGGGCCGAGGCGCGCGCCACCACCGCGGCGGCGCCGTCGCCGGCTTCCGAGCCGTCCTCGCGGCGGATGACCACCAGCGACAGCAGGCGGTTGGCGGTCTGGCGCCACCAGCCGTCGGCGGCGGGCAGCACCTCGGCGCGGACGATCTGCGGGGCCAGGGCATCGAAGCGGTGTTCCAGCACCGAGCGGGTGGGAATGCCGGCGGCGGCGCGCGCCTTCAGCGCCTCGGCCGCCTTGGCGATCTCCTCGTCCTGGGGGGCCAGGGCCTTCAGTGCGCGCAGCTCGGCGTCGAAGGGCATGCCGCGGTCGATGGCCTCGCGCAATTGGGCGGCAGCCAGCAGCAGTGCGGCGCCCGACGACCGGCGGCCGGCCAGCTCGCGCAGTTGGGCGTCGACCTGCTCGACCCGGTCGGCCAGGCGCAGCACCGCGCCCGAATCGGCGGCGGTGCGGCGCAGCTCGGCCAGCTGGCGGCCCAGCGCGTCGACTTCCTCGCCCAGTCGGGCGGGGGTCTGGGCGGTCGCCGGACCGGCAGGCTGGGGCGGTGCTTCGGGCAGGCGGGCGACCCGGGTTTCCAGGGCGGACAGCCGCTCGCGGGTGGCGTCCAGCTCGGCGCGCAGCTGGGCCAGCTCGGCGGCCGGCGCGCCGACGGGGGCCGGCGTGGGCGCCGGCGCGGTCTCGGCGCTGCGGTCGGACAGACTGCCCAGGTCGAGCAGCGGGCTCCAGCGCGGGAAGGTGATCGCCGCGGCCACCAGCGCCAGCAGGAGCCCGGCCAGCACCACCAGCCCGGTCCACGAGGATCGTGTCGCGGGCTCCCCGCTCGGCGGGACTTCGGGGGCGGGCTCGGCCGGGACGGCCTCGGGGGTCGGCTCTGACGTCATCGGAGGGTTTCCCGTTCCAGGTCTTCGTCCAGGGCGGCAAGCAGTGCGGCCTGGGTGGGTTCGGCGGCGGTGCGCACGCACCGCCAGGGCAGGTCCGCCAGCTCGCGCGCCACGTTGGCGGAAAGCCCATAGGCGGCGACGCGCGACAGCGCATCGGCCAGCCCGGCGGCGCGGACGAGCCTAGCAAAGGTCGCCGCGGTGCGGGGAGAGAAAAACAAGGCCAGGTCGATGCTACCGGCCGCCAGTTCGGCGGCAAGTTCGGGAGTCAGCCGTTCGGCGGTCACTGCCTGGTAAAGCACCAGCCGGCGCACCTCGAACCCGTCGCCAGCCAGCCAGCCGGCGAGGTCGCCGGCAACTGCGGTGCCGGCCGCATGCAGCAGGGCGCCCCGGGCCGGGTCGCAGCGGCTGCGCACCAGCCGGGCCAGGTCGTCGACGTCGCCGCCGGCGCTTTCGACCGTGCGGTAGCCGAGCTCGCGGGCGACCCGGGCCGAGGCGTCGCCCACCGCCCACACGGGCAGCGAGCGGTCCGGCAGCAGGCGGGCCAGGGCGCGGATGCCGTTGGCGCTGGTGACCAGGATGCCCTGGGCACCAATGGCATCGGCCACGGCGCCGTCAACGGGAACGATGTCGAGGAGCGGCTCGACCATGACCTCGAGGCCACGGCGGGACAGTTCGCGCGCCACCGCCTCGGCGTCCTCGCGCGGGCGGGTGACGACGGCGCGCAAGGCCTCAGGCCTTGAAGTCGAAAAAGCCCGGTCCCGCCACCTTCAGCAGCTCCTCGGCCGCATCGAGGCCCATGGCGGCGGCGTCCGCCGCCTTGCCGTCGCGCCGGGTGGCGTGGACTTTGGTGCCGTCGGGGCTGACGATCAGGCCGCGCAGGGCCAGCTTGTCGCCGTCCAGCTCGGCCAGGGCGGCGATGGGGGTGCGGCACGAACCGTCGAGGCGGGCGAGCAGCGCGCGCTCGGCGACCACGCGGATGTGGCTGGTGCGGTCGTCCAGCGCCGCCAGGACCTTCAGCGCCGCCTGGTCGTCGCCGCGGCAGGTGATGCCGATGGCGCCCTGGGCCACCGCCGGCAGCATGTCCTCAGCGCTCAGCGCCGAGGCGACGTGGTGGGACAGGCCCAGGCGGTTCAGCCCGGCCATCGCCAGCATGGTGGCGTCGACCACCCCTTCCTCCAGCTTGCGCAGCCGGCTCTGGACGTTGCCGCGGAAGTTGACCACCTTCAGGTCGGGGCGGCGGTGCAGGATCTGGGCGCCGCGGCGCAAGGACGCGGTGCCGATCACCGCACCGGCCGGCAGCTGGTCCAGCGTCTTGGCCTTCAGGCAGATGAAGGCGTCGCGCACGTCCTCGCGCGGCAGGATGCAAGGCAGCACGATGCCGTCGGGCAGCACCGTGGGCACGTCCTTCATGGAGTGCACCGCCAGGTCGATGCGGCCGTCCATCATGGACTCGTCGAGTTCCTTGGTGAACAGCCCCTTGCCGCCGATCTCGGCCAGCGGGCGGTCCAGCACCATGTCGCCGGTCGTCTTGATCACGACGATGTCGACCGCACCCTCGGGCGCCAGTTCGGGCCAGGCGGCGGCCAGTCGGGCGCGCACCTCGTGGGTCTGGGCCAGCGCCAACGGGCTGCCGCGGGTTCCGATTCGGAGGATGGGTTTTGCGGTCATGGTCCGGCTGTTGTAGGAAATGCGGGCGGGCGTGAAAAGAGGAATTGCGAACAGTGCTGGTGCTGGGCATCGAAACTAGCTGCGACGAGACCGCGGCCGCCGTGGTCGACGGCGACCGGACCATTCTGGCCGACGTGGTGCTGTCGCAGCTCGACGAGCACCGTCCGTTCGGCGGCATCGTCCCGGAAATCGCCGCCCGCGCCCATCTCGAGCACATCGACCGCCTGGTCGCCGAGGCCATGAAGCGGGCCGGCATCGCCTTTGCCGATCTGGATGCGGTGGCCGCCACCGGCGGGCCGGGGCTGATCGGCGGCGTCATCGTCGGGGTGATGACCGCCAAGGCCATCGCGCTGGCGGCGGGCAAGCCGTTCCTGGCGGTCAACCACCTGGAAGGCCACGCGCTGACCGCGCGGCTGACCCACGGCATCGACTTTCCCTACCTGCTGCTGCTGGTCTCGGGCGGGCACTGCCAGCTCCTGGCGGTGGAAGGGGTCGGCCGCTATCGCCGGCTGGGCACCACCATCGACGACGCCGCCGGCGAGGCCTTCGACAAGGTGGCCAAGATGGCGGGCTTGGGCTATCCCGGCGGCCCGGCGGTCGAGCGCGCCGCCAAGGCAGGCGATCCCGCCCGCTTCGCCCTGCCGCGGCCCATGAAGGGCCGGCCCGACTGCGACTTCAGCTTCTCGGGGCTGAAGAACGCGGTGCGCCTGGCGGTCGAGGGCTTGGCCCAGCCGCTGTCGGACCAGGACGGGGCCGACCTGTGCGCCGCCTTCCAGGCCGCGGTGGCCGACAGCGTCGCCGACCGCACCAAGCGGGCCATTGCCCGGATGAAGGCCGAGTGGCCCGCCGCCCGCCATCTGGTGGTCGCCGGCGGCGTCGCCGCCAATTCGGCCCTGCGCGCCACCCTGGAACGGGTGGCGGCCGAGGGCGGCTTGGAGTTCCTGGCCCCGCCGCTGAAATTGTGCACCGACAACGCCGCCATGATCGCCTGGGCCGGCGTCGAACGCCTGCGGCTGGGCCTAACCGACCCGCTCGACTTCGCCCCCCGGCCGCGCTGGCCGCTTGATCCGGATACGAAACGGCCCGGAGCGAAGGCGTAAGCGCACTTCGTCCGGGCCTGGCGCCATGGTAGGATGGGCGTCCGAACGATGGATAGGTGGCCATGCGCGTCGACCGCGATTTTTCCGATCCCGACCTCGCCGGCTTTCTGCAGACGGCCGACGAGGAAGCCATCCGTCTTGCGCTGGCCGGCAGCGACGACGCCAAGCGCCAGGCCCTGCGCGCCGCCCTGGATGAAGGTGCGGCCAGCGGAATGGCAGATGCGAAGGACGCGTTTGCCCGCTTGCTGGCCAAATACCGGCCGCACACCGACTGATGCCGGTCTTGAGGATTTCCGGGCTGGCGGAAGGCGATCTGGAACAGATCGCCGACTTCATTGCCCGGGACAATCCACAAGCTGCGGACGAGTTTTTCTACCAACAGGTACCGGGCGGCATCGAGGTGCTGCGGGTTCTGCATGGCGCCCGCGACATCCGCAAGCTTTAGGCGAAGCAGGCGGCGACCAGCTTGCGGAAGGCGTCGGCGCGGTGGCTGATGGCGTGCTTGGCGGCCGGGTCCATCTCGCCGAAGGTCACGTCGTGGCCCAGTGGCTGGAAGAACGGGTCGTAGCCGAACCCGTGCGTGCCGCGCGGCGGCCACACGATGTCGCCCTCGACGGTGCCTTCGAAGCTTTGCACATGGCCGTCGGGCCAGGCCAGCGACAGGGCGCAGACGAAGCGGCCGCGGCGGTCGGTGGCCGCACCCATCTTTTCGTGCACCACGGCCATGGCGGCGGCGAAGTCCTTGCTCGGGCCGGCCCAGCGCGCCGAATAGATGCCGGGATCGCCATTCAGCGCATCCACCGCCAGGCCCGAATCGTCGGCCAGCGCCGGCAGGCCCGACGCCTTGGCGGCGGCCAGGGCCTTCAGCTCGGCGTTGGCGACGAAGGTGGTGCCGGTCTCCTCGGGCTCGTCCAGGCCCAGCTCGCCGGCCGAGACCACCTGGGCGCCGTAGGGGGCCAGCAGCTCGCCGATCTCGCGGACCTTGCCGGCGTTGTGGCTGGCGATCACCAGCCGGCCGCCCGGGAAATGGCGGATCATGCCAGCCCCAGTGCCTTGCGCTGGGCGACCACCAGCTCGGCGACGCCCTTTTCGGCCAAGCCCATCAGCACGTTGAACTGATCGCGCGAGAACGGGCGCTCCTCGGCGGTGCCCTGGATCTCTACGATGCCGCCCATGCCGGTCAGCACGAAGTTGGCGTCGGCCTGGGCCGCCGAATCCTCGACATATTCGAGATCCAGCACGGGCACGCCGGCATAGATGCCGCACGACACCGCGGCAACCTGGTCGATCAGCGGCACCGCCTTGATGATGCCGCGGGTGACCAGGGTCTGGAAGGCCAGGTGCAGCGCCACATAGGCACCGGTGATCGAGGCGGTGCGGGTGCCGCCGTCGGCCTGCAGCACGTCGCAGTCGACCTTGACCTGGATCTCGCCCAGCGCGGCCAGGTCGGTGACGGCGCGCAAACTGCGGCCGATCAGGCGCTGGATCTCGTGGGTGCGGCCCGACTGCTTGCCCTTGGCCGCCTCGCGGTCGGTGCGCGAATGGGTCGAGCGCGGCAGCATGCCGTATTCGGCCGTCACCCAGCCCTTGCCGGTGTTGCGCAGGAAGGGCGGCACCTTTTCCTCGACCGAGGCGGTGCACAGCACGTGGGTGTCGCCGAAGCGGGCCAGGCACGACCCCTCGGCATGCTTGGAAAAGCCCGGTTCGAGGACGACGGTGCGGAGCTGGTCGGGGGCGCGGCCGGAGGGTCTCATGGCAATATTCGGTCCCAGTCTGGAAAAATCGGCCGGAAGGTAGCCCAAGCGGCGGTTGGCGTCCACACTCCCCCGAGTTGACGAGGTGCCGACCCGTCACTAGATTTTCGCGGCACCGAGAAGGACGCCGGATGATCCGCGGAAAAAGTCCCGTCATCACCGAACTGAACGAGCGCTCGCGCGAAGTGTTCCGCCATATCGTCGAGGCCTATGTGGCCACCGGCGAACCCATCGGCTCGCGTACGCTGTCGCGCCGCCTTCCCGTCGCCCTGTCCCCGGCCACCATCCGCAACGTCATGGCCGACCTCGAGGAGCTGGGGCTGCTGTATGCGCCGCACACCTCGGCCGGGCGGCTGCCGACCCAGGCCGGCATGCGGCTGTTCGTCAACGGCCTGCTCGAAGTCGGCGCCCTGCCCGAGGAGGAGCGCTCGGCGCTGGACGCCCAGTGCCGCGCCGCCGGCCGCAGCATGGAACAAGTGCTGGGCGAGGCCCTGGGAGCGCTGTCGGGCCTGGCCCGCTGCGCCGGCGTGGTGGTCGCGCCCAAGATCCAGCGGGCCTTGAAGCACGTGGAATTCGTCTGGCTGGGCCGCAACCGCGCCCTGGTGGTGCTGGTCACCGAGGACGGCATGGTCGAGAACCGCATCCTCGACTTCCCCGAAGGGGTCGAGATGTCGGCCCTGGTCGAGGCCACCAACTACCTCAATTCCCGCCTCACCGGCCGCACCCTCGACGAGGTGCGCGAGGAGATCACCGGCGAGCTGGAGCAGCAGCGCACCCAACTGGACCAACTGGCCAAGAAGGTGGTGGAAGCCGGGCTGGCCACCTGGGCCGGAGGCGAGGGCCGCTCGGCGCTGATCGTGCGCGGCCAGTCGCACCTGCTCGAGGACGTCACCGCCGTCGAGGACCTCGAACGCATCCGCGGCCTGTTCGCCGCGCTCGAAACCAGCGAGCAGTTCCTGAAATTGCTCGACCGCACCACCAGCGCCGACGGGGTGCAGATCTTCATCGGCTCGGACAACGAGCTGTTCGGCGTTTCCGGCTGCTCGATGATCGTCGCGCCCTACCGGGATTCGCGCGAGCGGATCATCGGCGCCATCGGGGTCATCGGCCCCACCCGCATCAATTATGCCCGCATCATCCCCATGGTCGACTACACCGCCCGCATGATCGGGCGGGCCATCGGCTGAACACCTCGAAGGACAAGCATGACCCAGGACAACGAAACCAAGCCCGACGCCGCCCCGGCCGCCCCCGAGGCCCCCGCCGCCGAGAGCCCGGCCGAGCCACCGCCCGCCGCCGAGGCCGGCCCGCCGCCCGAGGCTCGCATCGCCGAGCTCGAGGCCGAGGTGGCCAAGCTGAAGGGCGAGGTGCTGTATGCGCGCGCCGACACCGAGAACGTGCGCCGCCGGCTCGAGCAGCAGGCCGAGGACCGCGGCCGCTATGCGGTGGGCCAGTTCGCCAAGGACGTGCTGAGCGTGGCCGACAACCTGCGCCGGGCGCTGGACGCGGTGCCGCCGTCGTCGCGGGAGGGCAACGATATCGCCAACACCCTGACCCAGGGCGTCGAGATGACCGAGCGCGAGCTGCTGGGCACCTTCGAGCGCTACGGCATCAAGCTGGTCGAGGCCATGGGGGCGCGTTTCGATCCCAACCTGCACCAGGCGATGATGGAGGTCGAGGACGCCTCCAAGCCCGAGGGCACGGTGGTGATGGTCATGCAGTCGGGCTACACCATCCACGACCGCCTGCTGCGGCCGGCCCTGGTGGGCGTATCCAAGGGCGGCCCCAAGGCCGCCGGCGGCAACGTCGACACCAGCGCGTGAGTTCGCTCCGGCCCGAACCAGCCTCCCGCACGGTGGCGGTGCTGCTGACCTGCCTGGTGGCGTTCGGGCCGGTGTCGACCGACCTCTATCTCGCCTCGCTGCCCGACATGGCGCGTGCCTTCGGCACCGAGGCGGCCATGGCGCAGCTGACCCTGTCGGCCTTCCTGATGGGGTTCGCGGTCAGCCAGCTGGTCTACGGGCCGCTGTCGGACCGCTTCGGCCGCCGGCGCGCCATCCTGGGCGGGGTGGTGATCTACCTGGCCGCCAGCCTGTTCTGCATGGTCGCCCCCACCATCGAGGCGCTGATCGCCGGCCGCTTCCTGCAGGCGGTGGGTGCCTGCTGCGGGCCGGTGGTCGGCCGCGCCGTGGTCCGCGACGTCTATCCGCGCGACCAGGCGGCGCGGGTGATGAGCTACATGGCCTCGGCCATGGCGCTGGCCCCGTTCGCCGCCCCCATCGCCGGCGGCTGGCTGCACGCCCTGTTCGGCTGGCGGTCCAATTTCGCCCTGATGGCGCTGTTCGGCCTGGGGCTGCTGGTCGCCGTGCGCCGGCTGCTGGCCGAGACCAACGTCACCCCCGACCATGACGCCCTGTCGCCTGCGCGCATGCTGGCCAACTACGGCCGCCTGCTGGGCGACGGCCCCTATGTGGGCTCGGTGCTGACGGTGGCGTTCTCGTTCGCCGGCATGTTCACCTTCATCACCGCCTCGTCCTTCGTGCTGATCGACGTGCTGGGCCTGCCGCCCCAGTGGTTCGGCCTGGGTTTCGCCGTGGTCATCGCCGGCTATATCGGCGGCGGCTACCTGGCCGGCCGGCTGACGTCCCGGGTCGGCTTGGACCGCATGGTCGGGCTCGGGCTGGCAGGCCAGGTGGTGGCCGGGGTGGTCGGCACCGGGCTGGCCTTCGCCGGCGTCCAGACCCTGCCCGCGGTGCTGCTGCCGCTGACCCTGTACTTCTTCTCGGCCGCATTGGTGCTGCCCAACAGCACGGCGGCGGCCATCGCACCATTTCCGCGCATGGCCGGCTCGGCCTCGGCGGGGATCGGTTTCGTCCAGATGCTGGGCGGGGCAGCGGCCAGCTGGGTGGTGGCGCACCTGTTCGACGGCAGCGCCAGGCCCATGGCGACCGTGGTGCTGGGCTCGGGCCTGGCGGCGCTTGCCGCGCACGCCCTGCTGGTGCGCGGACGCAAGCCTGATTAATACTATCCGCAGCCCACAGCGGAGACGCCCATGCGCCGTTGGACCAGATTGCCCGCCGCCGCCCTTTGCCTGGCCCTGCTGGGCAGCTGCCAGGTCGCCCCCGGCACCGGCCGGCAGGGCTTCAACATCATGTCGTCCGAGCAGGAACAGCAGATGGGGGCCGACTCCCATCCGGCCATCCTCAAGGAATTCGGCGGCGCCTACGACGATCCCAAGGTGCAGGCCTATGTGGCGGGCATCGGCCAGCGGCTGGTCAAGCAGACCGAGACGCCCGAGGCCACCTTCCGCTTCACCGTGCTCAACAGCGACATCGTCAACGCCATGGCGCTGCCCGGCGGCTATGTCTACGTCACCCGCGGACTGCTGGCCCTGGCCGCCGACGAGGCCGAGCTGGCCGGGGTGGTCGGCCACGAAATCGGCCATGTTACCGGCCGGCACACCGCCGAGCGCTACAGCCGCGCCGTCGCCGCCAACGTCCTGCTGGGCGTGCTGGGCGCGGTGGTGGGCACCCCCGGGGTCGCCGACGTGGCGCAACTGGGTGCGGCGGCCTACCTGCAGAGCTATTCCCGCGACCAGGAAAGCGAGGCCGACAGCTTGGGCCTGCGCTACATGACCAAGGCCGGCTGGGACCCCGAGGCCATGCCCGCCTTCCTCGAGAAGTTGCACCAGCAAAGCCGGCTCGAGGCCATCCTGGCCGGGCGTCCCGCCGACAGCGTCGACCAGTACAACATGATGGCCAGCCACCCGCGCACCATCGACCGCGTCCAGGCCGCCGCGCAGGAAGCCCAGGCCGCCCACACCAAGGGCGCCATGGGGCGCGACCTCTATCTGGCCCAGATCGAGGGCCTGACCTATGGCGACGATCCCAGCGAAGGCGTGGTGCGCAACCGGGTGTTCTCGCATCCCGACCTCGGCATCCGCTTCGAGGTGCCGCCGGGCTTCCGCCTGGTCAACGGCGCCAAGGCGGTGACCGCCACCCACCAGGACGGCTCGCAGATCCGCTTCGACATGGGCAGCGGCGCCAAGGCGGGCATGGCCGCCTACATGCAGTACCAGTGGGCCAAGGGCATTCGTCTTTCCAATATCGAAACGATCGACGTGGGCGGCCACGAAGCCGCCACCGCGTCGGCGCGGGTCAACACCAACCACGGTGCCATGGACCTGCGCCTGGTGGCGATTGCCGGCGGCGGCGGCCGGGCCTGGCGGTTCATGTTCCTGACCCCGCCCAACCGCACCGCCGGCCACGACGAGGAGCTGCGCCGCGCCACCTACAGCTTCCGCAGCCTGACGCCCGAGGAACGCGCCGCCATCCGGCCCTTGCGCGTCCACGTGGTCACCGTCAAGCCGGGCGACACGGTGGAAGGCCTGGCCGAGCGCATGCCGTTCGAGCATCACCGGCTGGAACGCTTTCAGGTGCTGAACGGCCTCGAGCCCGGCCAGCAGCTCAAGCCGGGGCAGAAGATCAAGCTGGTGGTGGGATGATGGGTCAAGCCCGAGGGTGACGGGCCGGCGGTGGCTGTTAACCCAGCAGCCCGTGCACGTCGTTGCGCCTGGGCTTCCACAGGCCGCGGTCCAGGGCCTCGGCCAGGCGGGCGCGGATCTCGGCCAGGGCGGCCGGGTTGTTGTCCTCCAGGAAGGCCCGCACCCGCTCGTCGGCCAGATAGGCCTCGGCCACCAGGTCGAAGTGGTGGTCCTTGACCGCCCGGGTGGTGGCGGCGAAGGCGAACAGGTAGTCGACGCTGGCCGCCATCTCGAAGGCGCCCTTGTAGCCGTGGCGCATGACGCCCTCGATCCACTTCGGGTTGACCACGCGGGCGCGGACCACGCGGGCGATCTCCTCGTCCAGCGAGCGGATGCGCGGCGTCTCGGGGCGCGAATGATCCGAGTGCCACACCGCCGGCCGGGTGCCCGACGCCTTGTGCACCGCCGCCGCCAGCCCGCCCTCGAACTGGTAGTAGTCGTCGGAGTCCAAGAGGTCGTGCTCGCGGTTGTCCTGGTTGTGCACCACCGCCTCGACCCGGGCCAGGCGGCGCTCGAACGCCTCGTGGGCGGCCTCGCCGTCGGCGCCGGCCCCGTAGGCCCAGCCGCCCCAGGCCACATAGGCGTCGGCCAGGTCGGCCTCGGTCTTCCAGCCGCGCTCGTCGATCAGCGCCTGCAGGCCGGCCCCATAGGCTCCGGGCTTGGAGCCGAACACCCGGGCGGCGGCTTTGGCCTCTCCCATCTCGGGCGCCTCGGCGCGCACCCGGGCGGCCAGGGGGTTGACCTCGGCCGGCTCGTCGAGGGCCGCCACCGCGCGCACCGCCGAATCCACCAGGTTGATCAGGTCGGGGAAGGCGTCGCGGAAGAAGCCTGAGACGCGCAAGGTGACGTCGACGCGGGGCCGGTCCAGCAGGCCGGCGGGCATGACCTCGAAGCCGGTGACCCGGCGCGAGGCGGCGTCCCAGGTCGGCCGCACCCCCAAGAGCGCCAGGGCCTGGGCGATGTCGTCGCCGCCGGTGCGCATGTTGGACGTGCCCCAGGCGGTGACCGCCAGCGCGCGCGGCCAGGCGCCGTGGTCCTGCAGGTGGCGTTCCATCAACAGCTGCGCCGATTTCCACCCCAGCGTCCACGCCGCCGGGGTCGGCACCGTGCGGGTGTCGACGGAATAGAAGTTGCGCCCCGTCGGCAGCACGTCCGGGCGGCCGCGCGTCGGCGCTCCCGACGGGCCGGGGGGAACGAAGCGGCCGTCCAGCCCGGCCAGCACCCCGGCGATCTCGGCCGGCCCGCAGGCCTCGACCGCCGGCCGCAGGGTGGCGTCGACGTGATCGAGCGCGGCGATGGTCCGCGTCCAGGCGGGATCGGGAGCGCGGGTTCCGGCGACCAGGGCTTGGGCCAGGGTCTCCAGGTGCTCGACCGCGTCGCCAAGGGTGCGCAGGCCCTGGCGTCCGAAGGCGTCGCCCAGGGTGCAGTCCAGCGGGTCGAAGCCGAGGTCCAGGTCGGCGGCGAGCGCGCGCAGCAGGGAGTGCTCGCCGACGCGGGCCAGCGCCACCAGCAGGTCGACCAGTTGGCGGCCTTGGGGCGAGCGGCCGAAGACGTGCAGCCCGTCGCGGATCTGCAGTTCCTTCAGCTCGCACAGGTGGTTGTCCAGGCGTTTCAGCGCCTCGTCGGCATCGGTGCCGGGCTTCAGGCCCAGGTCGGCGTCCAGTCCGGCGGCCGCCGCGGTGGTCAGGATGTCCTGGCGCAGCACCTTCAGGCGGCGGGGATCGACGCCGGCCGCTTCGTAGTACTCGTCGACCAGCCGCTCCAGCTCGCGAAGCGGGCCGTAGCTCTCGGCCCGGGTCAGCGGCGGTGTCAGGTGGTCGACGATCACCGCGGCGGCACGGCGCTTGGCCTGCGTGCCCTCGCCGGGGTCGTTGACGATGAACGGATAGATATTGGGCAGCGGGCCCAGGCAGGCTTCGGGGAAGCATTCGGCCGACAGGGCCAGCGACTTGCCGGGCAGCCATTCCAGGTTGCCGTGCTTGCCCATGTGCACCACCGCGTCGGCGCGGAACCCGTCGGCCAGCCAGGCGTGGAAGGCCAGGTAGTTGTGGGGCGGCACCAGGTCGGGGTCGTGGTAGCTGGACGACGGGTCGATGTTGTAGCCGCGCGCCGGCTGGATGCCCACCGCCACCCGGCCGAAGCGGACCACCGGCAGCACGAACTGGCCGCAGGACAGCTCGCCACGCACGAAGAACGGATCGCCTTCGGGCGGACCCCAGCGCTCGGTGACCGCGTCGCGCACCGCCTCGGGCAGGCTGTGGAACCAGTTGTAGTAGTCGGGCAGGGCCAGGGTTTCGCGCACCTCGCGGCCGGCCAGGGCGCGCCAGTCGTTGGTGGGGCCGGCCTGCAGGGTCTCGACCAGGGCGTTGCCGTCGGCCGGCAGGTCGGAAACCGAATAGCCCGCAGCCGTCATGGCGCGCAGCAGTTCGACGGTGCCGGCCGGCGTGTCCAGGCCGACGCCGTTGCCGATGCGGCCGTCGCGGTTGGGGTAGTTGGCCAGTACGATCGCCACCCGGCGTTCGGCCGGCGCCTTGCGCCGCAGCCTGGCCCAGTTGGCCGCCAGCCGGGCGACGAAGGCGATGCGGTCGGGCACCGGGCGGTGGACGGCCAGGTCGCACTGGGTGGCCTCGTCGCGGGTTGCCGCCTTGAACGAGACGGCGCGGGTGATCAGGCGGCCGTCGACCTCGGGCAGGGCTATGTTCATGGCGATGTCGCGTGGACCCAGGCCGTGGCTGCCGGCGCGCCAGGCGTCCTCGGCCCCGGCGGCCAGCACTGCCTGCAGCACGGGGCAGTCGAAGGGGGCGAAGGGCGTGTCCTCGGGGCGGCCCGGCGCCGCAACGGCAAAGCCGGTCAGGTTGACGATGACGTCGGGGGCGGCCTCGCCCAGCACCGCGGCGACGGTGGCGGCCGAGACCGGCTCCTTCAGGCTGTGGACGAACACGCCCAGCGCGTTCAATCCCTCGGCGCGCAAGGCCTCCAGCAGGGCGTCGACGGGGGCGGTGTCGCCGGCCAGCACCAGGGCGCGGTAGAACACCACCGCGGCGGTCGCACGGCCGGCCAGCCAGTCGCCGCGGCCATGGATGCCGGCCTGAGGCAGCGGCCGCGGCTCCAGCCATTCGGCGTCCCGGCCGATCAATGCGGCTACGTAACGAAGAAAATGCCCGGCATTGTCGGGGCCGCCGTTGACCAGGTAGCGCCACAGCCGGTCGGTGGCCTCGGGGGCCAGGGTCGAGGAATCCGCTAGGTCGGGGTCCGGCTTGTCGTCGCCGGGCAGGAAGGCGACGGGAATGCCGTGGCGGCGGCAGGTGGCCGCGATCTGCTCGACCCCGTAGGGCCAATAGCCGCGCCCGCCCAGCAGGCGTACCACCACCAGCCGGGCGTGGCGGACGACCTGCTCGACATAAAGGTCGACCGACATGTGGTGCGACAGCCGCAACAGGTTGGCGAGACGAAGGCTCGGCAGTTCACCCGAATGCGCCCTCGCCAGGCAGGCCAGCTCGCTGTCGGCGGCCGACAGCACCACCACATCGGCCGGGGTCTGCCCCAGGTCGACCGCCTCGGTGCCGTCGGAAATGCTGCCGGGCTGGGCCGCGAGCAGGTGCATCAGGTCATCCCAGCACCAGGGCCTCGATGGCGGCGCGGTCCATGCCCTTCTGGCCGATCACCACCAGGCGGCTGGCGCGTTCCTCGCCGGGCTTCCACGGCCGGTCGTACCAGCGCTCGATGCGGGTGCCGACCGCCTGGACCACGTGGCGGGCGTCCTTGCCCTCGACCGCCAGGAAGCCTTTCAGGCGCAACACGTCGTGTTCGGCGATGGCCGCGACCAGTCGCGCTTCCAGGGCGCCGGGGTCGGCCACCGTCGGCAGGCGGACCGCGAAGCTTTCGAAGTCGTCGTGGTCGTGCCCATCTTCCATGTCGTGATGGCTGGGGCGCGCGTCCAGGTCTTCCTCGGCGGCGGCATCCAGGCCCAGCAGGACCAGCGGGTCGACGGCGCCGCGATGGGTGCGGACCAGCTTGACCCCGTGACGCAGCTTGGCTTCGAGCTCGGCCGCCACCCCGTCCAGGGCGTCTTGGTCGACCAGGTCGGTCTTGTTGAGCAGCACCATGTCGGCACAGGCCAGCTGGTCCGAGAACACCTCTTCCAGCGGATTGTCGTGGTCGGGCCGGGCCATGGCCTCGGGGTCGTCGGCGAAGCGCCCCGCTGCCACCGCGGCGGCGTCGACCACGGCGACCACCCCGTCGACGGTGACGCGCGAGCGGATCTCGGGCCAGTGGAAGGCCTTGACCAGCGGCTTGGGCAGGGCCAGCCCGCTTGTTTCGATGACGATATGGTCCGGCGGGCTGTCGCGCTCGACCAGGGCCTGCATGGTGGGCAGGAACTCGTCGGCGACGGTGCAGCACAGGCAGCCGTTGGCCAGCTCGATGATGTCGTCGTCGCGGCAGCCGGCGACGCCGCAGGCGGCCAGCAGCTCGCCGTCGACGCCGACGTCGCCGAACTCGTTGACGATCAGCGCGATGCGCCGCCCGCCCGCGTGCTGGATCAGGTGGCGGACCAGGGTGGTCTTGCCGGCCCCCAGGAAACCGGTGACGACGGTGGCGGGAATCTTGCGCTTCATCGATGGTCCTTCAGGATCAGGGGCAGGCCGGCGGCGACGAACACCACCCGGCGGCAGGTTTCGGCGACGGCCTGGTTGACGCGTCCCTGGTGGTCGCGGAAGGCGCGGCCCAGGGCGGTTTCGGGCACCAAACCCATGCCGACCTCGTTGGAGACCAGCACCACCGGCCCGGGCGGGGCGGACAATACCTCGCACAGGGCATCGGTGGCGGCGTCCACGTCGCGGCCGGCATGCATCAGGTTGGAAATCCACAAGGTCAGGCAGTCGACCAGGACGGGACGGTCGGGCCGGGCGCCGCGCTCGATGGCCTCGGGCAGCGCCAGGGGTTCCTCGACCGTGTCCCAGCCGGGGCCGCGCCGGGCACGGTGCAGGCGGATGCGCTCGGCCATCTCGGCGTCGAAGGCCTGGCCCGTGGCCAGGTAGAGCGCAGGCGCACCGTCCAGCAGCCGCTCGGCATAGCGCGACTTGCCCGAACGGGCGCCGCCCAGCACCAGGGTGGTTTCGACCGACAGCACCAACGACATCTCCTACCGAAAATCCAGCCGCCCGTCCTAGCACGACCGCCCCTTTCGATTCAAACGCCTGCCGCAGGTGGAGAAGGCGGGCGCGAAAGGGGAGAGGCCCGCTCGCGGTCGCGTTGGGCCGCTCCCACTCCTTAATCCCGTAGTGACCAGGCAGAGGGGCTTGACGGGTATGGCGAGCGATTCCGGACAGGGTGCATTCGTGACGGCGGGCGACACACCGGTGGCGTTGGGCGGAGCGGGCGACGACGTCTTGGTGATCGGGCCGCACACCTATGCGGCCGAGCTGGTGGCGCCGGACGGCTCGGGGATGGGAACGGTGTCGCTGGCCATGGACGGCGACCAGCTGAGGGTGACCGTCGACGCCACCGGCGTCGATGCGGCGCACTTGCCTACCCTGGAACTGCACGGGGCGGTCGATCCGGCCACCGGCCTGCCGGTACCCAGCACCGCCGCCGCGGCCGGGCCCGCCCTGGTCCAGCTTTCCCCGCCCCCCGATGCATCGGTGTCCTCGGACGGCGGCATGCATTTCAGCACCACCGTCTCGCTGGGCCTGGAAGGCCAGACGCAGGCCCACGCGGCCGGCTTGCTGCCGCTGGACCTGCGCTCTGCCGTCCTGGTCGGCCCCGACGGGCAGGCGGAGGCGTCAGGCCAAATCCACACCGGCCCGCAGATCCTGCTGTTCCCGGTAGGCGGCTTTCCCAATGGCGTGGCGGTGGGCGGCGCCGGCAACGACGTGCTGATCGCCGGGCCGGGGGACACCATGATGGTGGGGGGTGCGGGCAACGACGTGCTGGCGTCGGGGCGCGGCAACGACGTGATGACCGGTGGGCCGGGCGCCGACCTGTTCGTGCTGTCGTCCGGCCACGACACGGTGTCCGACTTCCGTCCGGCCGAGGGCGACCGCCTGGCCCTGCCCGGCGGTGCCGACCCGGCCCAGGTCGCGGCCACCGCCCACGATACGCCCGACGGCACCGTGTTGAACGTGGCAGGCGGCGACGTCCTGCTGGTCGGCGTCCACGACGCCCAGCACGCCGCCGACTGGTTCCAGCACTGACGTCACGGATGCCCGGATCACGTCCGGGCATGACGGACAAGGAGGGTTAAAGCTTCTTGGCATAGCCCCGCGGGGTGTAGACGAAGCGTCCCACCCTGCGGGTCTCGCTGCTGCCGACCACGACCACGGTCAGCATGTCGACCTTGTCCGCATCCAGGTCGGCCAGGCGGATCACCTCGACCGTCTCGCCGGGGCGGCCGAGCTGGCG
>JBLNBU010000251.1:0-6985 GCA_050260215.1 Actinomycetota bacterium | reverse complement strand
GGTGGCGGCCGCGGCCAAGAACCTTCCCGACCCTTGCCGAAATGCGCTATAACCCGAGCCCCCGGCGGGCCTGCCCGGCCGGGGCCATATCCTTTTCCAGCAGCGAGTTGGCAGAGATGAGCGAGCGGCCCTACCGCGACATTCACCGGCGCAAGTCCAGGCAGATCCGCGTCGGCAGCGTTCTGGTCGGCGGCGATGCGCCCATCTCGGTGCAGACCATGACCAACACGCTGACCACCGACGTCAAGGGCACGCTGGAGCAGATCCGCCGCGCCGCCGACGCCGGGGCCGACATCGTGCGCGTCTCGTGCCCCGACGAGGATTCGACCAAGGCATTCAAGCAGATCGCCAAGGAATCGCCGGTCCCGCTGATCGCCGACATCCACTTCCACTACAAGCGCGGCATCGAGGCGGCCGAGGCCGGCGCCGCCTGCCTGCGCATCAATCCGGGCAACATCGGCTCGCACGAGCGGGTGCGCGAGGTGGTCAAGGCGGCCAAGGACAACGGGTGTTCCATGCGCATCGGCGTCAATGCCGGCTCGCTCGACAAGCACCTGCTCGACAAGTACGGCGAGCCTTGCCCCGAGGCGCTGGTCGAAAGCGCGCTGGAGCACGCCAAGCTGCTGGAGGACAACGACTTCTTCGAGTTCAAGATCGCGGTCAAGGCCTCCGACGTGTTCATGGCGGTGGCGGCCTATCAGGGCCTGGCCAAGGCCTGCGATTATCCGCTGCACCTGGGCATCACCGAAGCCGGCGGCCTGACCGGCGGCACGGTCAAGTCGGCCATGGGCATCGGCTCGCTCTTGTGGCAGGGCATCGGCGACACGTTGCGCGTGTCGCTGACCGCCGACGTGGTCGAGGAGGTCAAGGTCGGCTGGGAAATCCTGAAGGGCCTCGACCTGCGCCACCGCGGCGTGCGCGTGGTGTCGTGCCCGTCTTGCGCCCGCCAGGGCTTCGACGTGATCAAGACGGTCGAGGCGCTGGAAGCCCGCCTGTCGCACATCCGCGCACCCGTCACCGTCAGCATCCTGGGCTGCGTGGTCAACGGGCCGGGCGAAGCGCGCGAGACCATGATCGGCATCACCGGCGGCGGCTCGGGCAACCACAAGGTCTATATCGGCGGTTCGCCCGACCATAACGTCGACAACGGCGACATGGTCGACCACATCGTCGATCTGGTCGAGAAGAAGGCGGCCGAAATCGAAGCCGCGAAGCAGAAGGGGTGAGCCCGGTGTCCAGTCTTCAGCCGGTGCGCGGCACCCACGATCTGCTTCCCGACGACGCCCGGCGCCACCGCTGGGTCGAGGACACCGCCTTTGCCGTGGCCCGTCGCTACGGCTACGGCGAGATCGTCACCCCCATCTTCGAGTTCACCGAGGTGTTCGCCCGTACGCTGGGCGAGACCTCCGACGTGGTGACCAAGGAGATGTACACCTTCGCCGACCGCTCGGGCGATTCCATCACGCTGCGTCCCGAGGGCACCGCCGGGGTGGCGCGCGCCTTCATCTCCAACAGCCTGGGCCAGTCGCTGCCGCTCAAGCTGTTCTATCGCGGGCCCATGTTCCGCCACGAGCGTCCGCAGAAGGGCCGCCTGCGCCAGTTCCACCAGGTTGGTGTCGAGCTTCTGGGCGTCGAGAACCCGCTGGCCGACGTCGAGGTGATCGCGCTGGCCTGGGGCATCTTGTCGGCCCTGGGCCTGGGCGACAAGGTGAACCTGGAACTCAACACCCTGGGCGACGCGGAAAGCCGCGCCGCCTATCGCGACGCCCTGGTCGCCTACCTGGCGCCCCACCGCGACCAGTTGTCCGAAGATAGCCGCAACCGTCTGGAGCGCAATCCGCTGCGCGTGCTGGACTCCAAGGACGAGGGCGACAAGCGCATCGTCGCCGGCGCGCCGTCCATGTCCGACTGCCTGACCCCGGCGGCCCGGGAATTCTTCGAGCAGGTCACCGGCGGGCTCGAGCGCCTGGGCATCCCCTATACGGTCAACGACCGGCTGGTGCGCGGGCTGGACTATTACTGCCACACCGCTTTCGAGTTCACCACCACCGCGCTGGGCTCCCAGGGCACCGTGCTGGCCGGTGGCCGCTATGACGAGCTGATCGCCACCATGGGCGGGGCGCGCACGCCGGGCATCGGCTTTGCCGCCGGCGTCGAGCGCCTGTCCATGCTGGTGGGCGAGCCGCCCGCGGCCGAGCGCCCTGTCGCCGTCATCCCCATGGGCGACCAGATGGCCGCCATGGCGGTGGCCGAACGGCTGCGCGTCGCCGGGCTGGCGGTGGACCTGGGCTTTTCGGGCAACATGAAGAAGCGCATGGCGCGCGCCAACAAGGTCGCCGCCCGCTTCGCCGTCATCCTGGGCGAGGACGAGGCGGCGCGCGGCGCCGTGACCTTGCGCGACCTGGACGACGGGTCCCAGGCCGAGGTGCCGCTGGCCGGCCTGGTCGACGCTCTGCTGTCGCGCCGCTAGAGAGGACTCCTTGGCCGCCGGGACCAGCCCCAATCGCCTCGTCGTCGTCGGTGCCAACCACCGCTCGGCGTCGCTGTCCCTGCGCGACGCCCTGTTCGTCGAGGACGCGCTGGCGCCGGCCTTCCTGGACGGGCTGAAGGCGGCAGGCCTGGCCGACGCGCTGGTGCTGTCGACCTGCGACCGTGTCGAGGTGTGGGCGGCGGCCGAGGATCACGACCACGTCGCCCGCCTGGTCTGCGAGGCTTTCGCGGCTCGGACCGGCCTGGCCCCGGCAGCGCTGTCGCCCCAGCTCTACGTGCTTTCGGGGGCCGAAGCGGTGCGCCACGGCTTCGCGGTCACCGCCGCGCTCGACAGCCTGGTCATCGGCGAGGCCCACGTGCTGGGCCAGGTCAAGGCCGCTCACCGCCTGGCCCGCGAGGCGGGCGCCTGCGGGGCGGGGCTGGAAGGCTTCCTGCAGGCGGCCTTCGGCGTGGCCAAACGGGTGCGTTCCGACACCGCCATCGGCGAAGGCCCGGTCAGCATCGCCGCCGCCGCCGTCCAGCTGGCCCGCGACCTGCACGGCGACCTGGCCGGCTGCACCGGCCTCCTGGTCGGCACCGGCGACATGGGCGAGCTGGCGGCCGAAAGCCTGCTGGCCGCCGGCTTGAGCAAGCTGATGGTCACGGCGCCGCGGGCCGGTCGCGCCGAGGCGGTGGCCCGTGCGCTCGACTGCTCGGTGCTGCCGTTCGAGGAGATGCGCGAGGCGCTTGCCGGCGCCGACGTGGTGCTGACCTGCGTCGGCGGGCGCACCGTGGTGGTCACCGCCGAGGCGGTCGGCGCCGCCTTGAAGCGCCGGCGCCGCAAGCCGATGTTCCTGGTCGACGCCGGCATTCCCGGCGACATCGAGCCGGCGGTCAACCGGGTCGACAACGCCTTCCTCTACGACCTTGCCGACCTCGAGAAGGTGGCGCTGGCCGGTCGCGCCACCCGCGAGCAGGCGGCGCGTGCCGCCTGGGAGATCGTCGAGGCCGAGGTCGCCGCCTATCTCAAGGGCCATGCGGCCCGCGCCGCCGTGCCGGCCATTGTGGCGCTCCGCCACCACTTCGACCACATGCGCGAGGCGGTGCTGGCCGAGGCCGGCTCGGACGCCGCCGAAGCCACCCGCCTGCTGGTCAACCGCCTGCTGCACAGCCCGTCCGAGGTGATGAAGGACATCGCCGCCGAAGGGGCCGAGTGGCAGGCCATGGAAAAGACCCTGCGCAGGCTGTTCCGTCTGGAAGAATAGCGATGAACCTGGACGTCCAATTCGACAAGGTGCTGTACCGCTACGACGAGCTGCGCGAGCAGCTGGCCTCGGGCGACGCCTCGGCCTACGCCAAGCTGTCCAAGGAACTGTCCGACCTGGAACCGGTGGTCGAGGCGGTGCAGGCACTGCGCAAGGCCATGGCCGACATGGCCGAGGCCGAGGCCATGATGGCCGATCCCGACATGAAGGACCTGGCCGAGGAAGAGTATTACGGCCTCAAGGAGCGCATCCCCGGCCTCGAGCGCGACGTGCAGCTGATGCTGCTGCCCAA
Source organism: Actinomycetota bacterium (assembly GCA_050260215.1). GTDB lineage: Bacteria > Pseudomonadota > Alphaproteobacteria > Rhodospirillales > Magnetospirillaceae > JBLNBU01. The sequence goes on along the minus strand of JBLNBU010000251.1, from coordinate 2,959 downwards.
GGACGAGGCCGACGACAAGAACGCCATCCTGGAAGTCCGTGCCGGCACCGGCGGCGAGGAAGCCGCCCTGTTCGCCGCCGAACTGCTGCGCATGTACGAGCGCTATGCCGCCAAGCGCGGCTGGCGCTTCGAGGTCATGGACGTCAACGAGACGGAAATCGGCGGCTTGAAGGAAGCCAGCGCCACCATCTCGGGCCGGGGCGTGTTCGCGCGCCTCAAGTTCGAATCGGGCGTGCACCGGGTCCAGCGCGTGCCGGTCACCGAGGCGGGCGGGCGCATCCACACCTCGGCCGCCACCGTCGCCGTGCTGCCCGAGGCCGAAGAGGTCGACATCCACCTCGAAGACAAGGACCTGCGCTTCGACGTCTTCCGCAGCCAGGGCTCGGGCGGCCAAAGCGTCAACACCACCGATTCCGCGGTGCGCGTCACCCACATCCCCACCGGCCTGGCGGTGGCCTGCCAGCAGGAAAAAAGCCAGCACAAGAACAAGGCGACCGCGCTGAAGATCCTGCGCGCGCGCCTCTACGAGCGCGAGCGCGAGACCAAGGCCGCCGAACGCGCCGCCAGCCGCAAGAGCCAGGTGGGCAGCGGCGACCGCTCGGAACGCATCCGTACCTACAACTTCCCGCAAGGCCGGGTCACCGACCACCGCATCAACCTGACGCTCTACAAGATCGACGAGGTGATGAAGGGCGAGGCCCTGGAAGAAATGGTCGACGCCCTGGTCGCCGCCGACCAGGCCGAACGCCTGGCGGAAATGGAGTGAGCGCCTGTCGCCCCAGGCGCTGCCGCCCATGATCACCTTTGCCGCCGCCGTCCGTACCGCTGCCGAGCGCCTGGCCGCTGCCGGGGTCGACGATCCCAGGCTGGACGCCCGCCTGCTGGTCGCCGAGGCGGCCGGGGTGGTGCCGACCATGGTGTTCTCGCGCCCCGAGATGCAGCTGGACGACGCCCAGAGCGAGCGGTTCCGCCATCTGCTGGAGCGCCGCGTCGCCCGCGAGCCCATGTCCCACGTGCTTGGCCGCAAGGGCTTCTGGAGCCTGACTCTGGCGGTTTCCGCCGACACCCTGGCGCCGCGCCCCGATACCGAAACGGTGGTCGAGGCGGTGCTGTCGGCGCTGCCCGACCATTCGGCCCCGCTGCGGCTGCTGGACTTCGGCACCGGCACCGGGGCCATCCTTCTGGCCCTGCTGGCCGAACTGCCCAACGCCACCGGGCTCGGCATCGACGCCAATGCGGGCGCCCTGGCCGTGGCCGAAGGCAATGCCGCTACCACCGGCCTGGCCGGGCGGGCGGCGTTCAAGCTGGGCGATTGGGGGAGGGGACTGACCGAATGCTTCGATGTCATCGTCTCCAACCCTCCCTATATCCCCGATGACGAAATCGCCGGCCTCGATCCCGAGGTGGCGGTGTACGAACCGCGTCAGGCGCTGGCCGGCGGGACCGATGGGCTGGACTGCTATCGCGCGCTGGCTCCCGACATCGCGCGGCTGCTGGGCCGGGGCGGGCTGACTGCGCTGGAAGTGGGGGCCGGGCAGGCGGCCGCGGTCGCCGGCCTGTTGGAGAGGTCGGGTTTGGCCGTGCGGGAAATACGGCGCGATATCGCCGGCATCGAACGGTGCGTGGTCGCGGCAAGGCGGTGACGGAAATCCGTCGGCGGCGAGTTTGGGTGCGGATGAAAAAAATGGTTGGAAAGACGGAGGTTCCCGTCTACGGTGCGTGCCGAAACGCGCCACCGTGGCCTGGCCCGGCGTCGAGCCATTGAACGCTCCGCCTCCCGGTCTCCGAGCCGTTATTTCCCCCATCGCCGCACCCCCTGCTGGAAGCGGACGAGGTCGGGCCGAGAGCCCGCCTGATGGGAATCGAGCAACACGACAAGGCATAAGGCAGGCTAGAGTGAATCCGAAGCAGCGCTCCCGAGGCCGTGGCAACAACAATAACGGCGGCAAGAAGCATATTCCCAACCGGGGCACCCAGGTCTTCGACAGCAATGGTCCGGACGGCCGCATCCGCGGCAACGCGCACCAGGTGCTGGAGAAGTATCTGGCCATGGCCCGCGACGCGTCGTCGCAGGGCGACCGTGTCGCCGCCGAGAACTACTACCAGCATGCGGAACACTATTTCCGCGTGATCAACGCCCACAACCAGAACGCCGGCCGCGCCCGCCCGCAGGGCATGCCGACCCCGGCCGAGGATCAGGCCATCCCGTCCGACCAGGACGAGGAAGGCGAGGGTGAGGGCGGCGGCGAATCCGCCGAGGCCGCCGGCGACAACCAGCCGTCCGAGCCGGTCGGGGCCTGATTTCCTTGTGCGTCACCCCCGGGCTTGGCCCGGGGGGGCCATGGATGGCCGGGTCACGCCCGGCCATGACGATGGGGCGTCGGCGCATCACGCCGGCTCGACCACGTCTCCCAATTCCACCTCTTCTCCCTCGACCACCTCGGCCAGCACGCCCAGGCAGCGGTGGCCGAAGGCTGCCGCCAGCTTCAGCGGCACCACCATGTCGACCCGGCCGGTGACGGGATCGGCCAGGGGGCGGTGGCGGACCAGCACCTCGACCACCCTGAGCACGGCATTGCCCACGCGCAGATGGGCGCCGACCCAACCCAGTTCCCGCCAGGGCGGCAGACCGGCCACCAGCAGGTTGGTGCGCAGCTGTTCAAGTCCAATGGGTCGCCGGGCAAGGCGCTCGACCTCGGCCAGCGAGCCGGTGCCGACCAGCGAGATCAGCGGGCGTGGCTGGTCCAGGAAGGCGGCCTCGGCCTCTTCGACCAGTTGCGGCCGGCCGGACGGACCGGCCCCCAGGAAGGCGGCGAAGAACTCGGACAGCACGGCACGTCCGGCAGCGTTGCCCGGGTCGGCGGCGACCACCCGGCGGCCGTTGCGGTGGATGGCCAGGATGTTGCTGCCCGGATCGAAGCGGGTGTCCAGGGTGGCCAGCCGGGGATGGCTGGCCCTT
>JBLNBU010000250.1:0-9791 GCA_050260215.1 Actinomycetota bacterium | reverse complement strand
TCTTGGCCAGGATGATGGCGACCGTCTGCGGGTACTCGTTCTTCAGGTAGTTGGCCAGCACCTGCTCGGAAACGTTGCCCAGCTTGTCCCACATGGTGCGGCCGGCAGGACCGCGGATTTCTTCCAAGATGGCGTCGACGCGGTCCTTGGGCAGCGCCTTCAACAGCAGCCGCTCGGTGACCTGGGCCGAACCGACCAGCGAACCGGTGGACGACAGCTGGTCGGCGAATTCGACGAAGATGCGTTCGACGATGTTGGAGTTGATGGTGCCCAGCTTGGCCATCAACTGCGAGATTTCCTTGATCTCGTCGTCGCTCATCATGCCGAACAGCTTCGACGACTGCTCCTCGCCGAGGCTCAGCATCAAGATCGCGGCCTTCTGCGGGCCGGTGATACTGCGATAGTCTTCCTTGGCGCGGGCCATGCCAGAAATCCCGGGGGCGGTTCTCGGTCGCGCCACTCTAGCCGAAAATGGTTAACGAAGGTAGACCGGCCCGACCGCCGGGCAGGTGCCGAAAGATTGGGCAGGCTGGCGGCCGGCTTGACCACCGATTGACCAGCGGACCACCCTTTGCGCCGCCAAAGCGGCCCCTTGCGGGTGGCACGGCCCTTGCGAAGCCCATGGCGGAGGGACCGTTCGGGAGTCCGCCATGAAATCGGACGAGATGCGCATGGTTCGCGATGTCGCCGCGTTGCCGCTGATCGGCATGTACGAAATCAGCAAGGTGCTGGGATCGACGCTCGACCTCGACCATGCGCTGCATGACGTGCTCAACATCCTGTCGTCCTACCTGCAGATGCGCCGCGGCGCGGTGGTGCTGAAGGACGACCAGGGCCGCCTGACCATAGCCGCCGTCGCCGGCATGTCGCTGGTGCTGGCGCGCGAAGGCGTGCTGCGCTATCCGCTGGCGGCGGTCGAGAAGGTGGTGGCCACCAGCATCCCCATGGTCGTCCCCGACGCCGAGGAAGAGCCGCTGCTGGCCGACTACCTGCGCGAGGGCGAAGGTCTCGAAGGCGAGCCGATGTCGTTCCTGTGCGTGCCGATCAAGACCACCGGCAAGCCGTTCGGCGCGCTGTCGGTCGAGCGCGGCTGGGAGCGCGGCGCCAACCACGTGTTCGAGCACGACCTGCGCTTCCTGACCATGGTCGCCACCCTGATCGCCCAGACCGTCAGCCTGCACGGCAAGGTCGCCGCCGACCGCGAGCGGCTGATGGAGCAGAACGCCCGCCTGCACAAGCGCGTGACCGAGGCCGCGCCCACCGCCTCCGTCCAGGGCCTGGCCGACGTCATCGGCACCTCGGCGGCCATGGCCCGGGTCTATGCCCAGGTGCGCCAAGCCGCCCCGGCCAAGGCCACCGTGCTGCTGCGCGGCGAAAGCGGCACCGGCAAGGAACTGGTGGCGCGCGCCGTCCATGCCCTGTCGCCGCGCGCGTCCAAGGCCTTCGTAAAGCTGAACTGCGCCGCCCTGGCCGAGAGCGTGCTGGAGTCCGAACTGTTCGGCCACGAGAAGGGCGCCTTTACCGGCGCCGTCGGCGAGCGCAAGGGCCGCTTCGAGCTGGCCCATGGCGGTACCTTGTTCCTCGACGAGATCGGCGAGATCTCGGCCGCCTTCCAGGCCAAGCTGCTGCGGGTGCTGCAGGAAGGCGAGTTCGAGCGGGTCGGCGGCTCGAAGACGGTCAAGGTCGACGTCCGCCTGGTCGCCGCCACCAACCGCGACCTGGAAACCGCGGTGGCCAAGGGCGAGTTCCGCGCCGACCTCTACTATCGCCTCAACGTGGTGCCGATCTTCCTGCCCGCGCTTCGCGAACGCGGCGGCGACATCCCGCTGCTGGCCGCCCACTTCCTGCACCAGTTCAACGCGGAGAACGGCCGCGAACTGGCGCTGGCCGACGAGGTCGTCCGCATCCTGCAAGGGTGCCGCTTCCCCGGCAACGTACGCGAGCTGGAAAACTGCATCACCCGCGCCGCCACCATGTGCAAGTCCGACACCATCTGCCCCGGCGACCTGTCTTGCGTCGGCGGCACCTGCCTGTCGTCGCAGCTGTGGGACAAGCGCCCCGCACCCGCCCCAGCCCCCCATCCCGCCCCGCCCCCCGCGACTGCGGCTGCGGCACCGCCATCCCCGCCGCCGCCGGCTGCGGACCCGGGCAGCGATCCCGACATCGACGGCCTGGTCGACCGCGAGCGCCTGGTCCAGGCCATGGAACGCTGCGGCTGGGTCCAGGCCAAGGCCGCCCGCCTGCTGGGCCTCACGCCCCGCCAGGTCGGCTATGCGCTCAAGAAATACGGGATCGAGGTGGAGAGGCTGTGACCCCTCGCGGCCTGCTCGTCATGGCCGGGCACGACCCGGCCAGGAACCACTGCTACCGCCGCACTTCCCCCAATCCGACGAAACCCTTGGCCTGCTGGAAGACCTTGAAGGTCTTGGCACCGGTGCCGGAGGCGAATTCAGCCTGGGCCTGGGTGAGCGCGGTCCGCAGCACCGCGTGCAGGGCGTCGTCGGGCAGGCTCGACAGGTCGGTGCCGGCCAGCAGGTCGCGGAAGCGCTTGAGGATGTGCAGGCGGCTGACGTCGACCACCGCCTGGTCGAGGGGAACGTCGAGGGCGGCGAAGATCTGTTCGGCGCTGGACAGCTGTGCCAGCTGGTCGAGGACGGTCATGGTCACCTCCGTTCAGTGGGCGGCCTCGGCGACGAAGCGGCGGAGCTCGTCGGGGGTGGGCGGCCGCTTGGCCTGGGTGGCGTGGGCGCGCACGCGGGCCAGCACGCCGCGGGCCTGCGGGCCGGTGGGGGCCAGGCCCAGCTCGGCGCAGGCGTGCAGCACCGCGGCGACGCCGGAGTGCTTGCCCAGCACCACGTGGTGGCGCCGCCCCAGCTCGCGCGGGTCCAGCGCCTCGTAGGTGCGGCGGTCGCGCAGCAGCCCCGAGACGTGAATGCCCGATTCATGGGTGAACACGGCGCGGCCGACGATGCTCTTGTTGACCGGCACCGGCCGCCCCGAGGCCGAGGCCACCAGCCGCGACACCGTGCCGAGCCGCAGCTTGTCCACCCCGGCCGACAGCCCGTAGAGGTGTTCGAGCGCCACCACCACTTCTTCCAGCGGGGCGTTGCCGGCGCGCTCGCCCAGGCCGTTGACGGTGGTCGACACGTGGCTGGCCCCGCCCTTGACCGCGGCCAGCGAGTTGGCGGTGGCCAGGCCCAGGTCGTCATGGGCGTGAATCTCGAGCTCGAGGCCGCTGGCGGCGCGCAGGCGGGCGAACAGGGCATGGGTGGCGAACGGATCCATGATCCCCAGCGTGTCGGCGAAGCGGAAGCGCCGCGCCCCTGCCGCCTCGGCGACCTCCAGCAGGGCGAGCAGGAAGTCGGGATCGGCGCGCGACGAGTCCTCGCCGCCCACCACCACCTCGAAGCCGGCGTCGCGGGCGGCACGGACCATGGCGTCGACATGGCCCAGCGCCCACGTGCGGTCGCGGCCCAGCTTGGCCTTCAGCTGCAGGTCCGAGACCGGGATCGACAGGTTGACCATGCCGACGCCGCAGGCCGTGGCCGCATCGAGGTCGTCATCGCGCATGCGGCACCAGGCGATGGCGCGCGCCTTCAAGCCCAGGGCGACGACGGCGCGGATGCCGTCCTGCTCCTCGGGCCCCATGGCGGGAATGCCGCACTCGATCTCGGGCACGCCGGCGCGGTCCAGCGCCCGGGCGATGGCCAGCTTCTCGGCCAGGGTGAAGGCGACGCCGGCGGTCTGCTCGCCGTCGCGGAGCGTGGTGTCGTTGACCGCGACCATCAGCAGGTCTTCCCGCAGCTGCCGCACTTGGACACGGCGTTGGGGTTGTGGAAGACGAAGCCGGCGCCCTCCGGTCCGTCGACGAAGTCCATGGTCGCCCCGGCCAGCCACATCACCGAGGCGGCGTCGACGAACACGGCGACGCCGTCCACGTCCAGCACCTCGTCGCCGTCCAGGGCCCGGTCCTCCAGCGCCATCTGGTAGCTGAGGCCGGAACAGCCGCTGCCCACCGTGACCCGCACCCCGCGGGCGTCCTGGTCCAGCACCGAGCGGATGGCGGCGACGGCCTTGGGCGTGACGGTCAACATGGCGGACCTCCTGGTGCTGCGAAGCGCTATGGAGGCAGTTGCAAGGGGGATGCCAGCCGCATCCGCGCCTCACCCCGGCCCTCTCCCGCCGGGAGAGGGGGTAATGTGCGGGTGTCGTGTCGCGAATCAGACAAAGACCGGTGTCGGGCTTCGGCCGGCATGGGCGAGCAGGCTGAAGCCTTCCTCGGGACCGAAGCAGCGGGCGAAGTCGTCGCAGGCGTCGCATACCGGCGACTTGCAGATGACCACGCCTTCGCGCTGGCAAAGCTGGCGATAGAAGAACTTCTTCCACTTCATGTCGGCCGCGTTCATTGCCGCCAGCGGCGCGAAGTGGCGGCCCATCAGCTGACCCAGGTCGGCGCGGCCGGGCAGGCCTAGATCCTGCCACAGGTGGTTGGGTTCCAGCGAACGCCTGGCGACGATATGGGCCAGCCAGTGCTCCTCGATGCGGCCCATGCTGCCGTGGTCGACCAGCAGGGCGCGCAGGTCCAGCTCCTCGGGCGCCAGGGGGGCGGCGCCGTCGGCCGCCGGGTCGATGCCCCACACCAGGCCGGGGGCATGGGGGAAATAGAGGCCGACCAGGGCGGCCAGCTGTTCGCCCGACAGCCCCAGCGCCACCGCCAGCGGCCTGTCGCCGTCGGCCAGCGCGATGGCCAGCGCGCAGGCCAGCAGGTGGCGGTCGAGGGGATCGCCGCAGTCCGAGCCGCGATACAGCCAGCGATAGGCGTCGATGGACATGGCCGACCTCCCTTGTCTGGCCCGGTCAGGCGGCCAGGGCCTCGTGGCTTTGCGCCTTGGTGCCGCACACGGCGGCGCAGGACGAGCAGCCGATGCACGCACCGTCCTTGTCGAGCACCATCACCTTGCGCTCGACCTCGCCGTCGTCGTCGTCGAAGGGATCGCAGAAGTCGCCGTCCTCGTTGATGCCCATCAGCTTGAGCACCCCTTGGGTGCACACCTTGAAGCAGCGGCCGCAGCCGATGCACAGCTCGGCGTCGATGGCGGTCAGGTACTTTGGCGTCCACGGCGAGCCGTCGCGGGTGGTGAAGGTGCGCATGAATGGTCCTCCTGGTTCAGGCCGCAGCCACGTCGGGGAATTTCTGGGTGGTGGCGACGCCGGCCTCGACCAGCTTCAGGCCCTTTTCCTCGAGTTGGGCGATGCTGTCGAAGCCGAAGCGGTGCAGTTCGCGCACATGGGCGTCCAGCGCCACCAGCTTGCCGGCGATCAGCACCACCCGGCCCCAGCCTTCGTGGTGGATGCGCATCACCGGCTGGGTGGCGTGGCCGGTGCGCTTCTCGATCTGCCAGGCCACCGCCTGGTAATAGAGCTCGACCCGCCACAGGATGTCGGGATCGGGTTCGCCGATCAGCGGGATCTCGCGCTTTTGCGCCTTGGTGACGATGAACGGCTCGACCACCTCGGCGTCGGAAATGGCGTCCCACACCCCGCTGCGGTCGTGCGAGCGCATCAGCATCAGCAGTCCCTGGACGAAGGGCCGGGACAGGGCTTCGGTGTCGGCGTCGGTCATTGCCTTCAGTCCTCGTCGTCGATGAAGCGTTCGGGGCCGGACCCGGCGTCGCGGACGGCCTTGCGCAGCCAGGGCGGCGGATTGGTCGACAGCATGACGCGCAGCCGCTCGATCACGCTGGCGATGGGCTCGGGTTCGGGCAGCTTGACCGGATGGACGCGGGCGCGGACCACGCGGGCTGCCGCCGGCCCGCCGATGGCGCGCACGAACAGCACCGAGCAGCCGTCCAGCGCCTCGATCTTGGCGGCCAGACGGTCGTCGCCGTCGTCGTGGCGGCCGTCCTCGTCCGAGACCAGGTCGAACTGCACCGCCTCGCGGAAGCTGGCGCCGTCGGCGGCCACGTCGTAGAGCAGGAAGGTCCGCGCGCTGGCGAAATGGGCGTCGACAGTGGTGCGGTCGTGGGTGGCGAAGGCGACTTTCATGGTACCTCCTGGCGATGCGGGTGGCTGGCCGTCAACCAGGCGCAAGCGGCGCGTCGTGGCCATGGCCGGGCGACTCCATCAGGATGTTGCCGAGGCTGAACACCAGGTCGCGGCTGCCGCGGTAGCCGACGGTCACCAGATGCGCCGCGCCCAGGCGGTCGAAGACGGGGAAGCCGGCGCGGAACAGCGGGACCCCGTGGCGGGCGCACAGCTGGCGGGCATTGGCGTTGGCGATCACCAGGTCGACGCCGCCGGCTTCCAGCATGGCATCCTCCAGGTCCTCGAAGTCGCCGATCACCACCCTTTCCGCCGGCACCAGTTCGAGGCCCGGGCAGTCGCGGGTGGTCACCGCGGCGGCGACCTCGGCGCCCAGCTCGGCCGCCAGGCCGACCATGGCGGTGACCAGGGCGGGTTCGCCCGCCACCGCCACCCGCCTGCCGCCGAAGAAGAAATGCCCGTCCAGCATGGCGTCGACCAGCTGGCTGCGCTGGCGGCGCAGCTTGCGCGGCACCGGCCGGCCCGAAACCTCGGACAGAAGCACCACCAGCCGGTCGACGGCATCCAGGCCGGTCAGGCGGTCGAACACCACCGCCGGCACACCCGCCTTGATGGCCAGGTGCTCGGCCGGGGCGCGCATGTGCTCGCCCACCGCGATGGTCACCGCCGCCCGGCCCAGCTGGCGGATCTGCTCCAGGGTCGCGCCCCCAAGGGTGGTGGGGACGTAGGCGTCGGGGACGTGGCCGTCCAGCGAGCCGGCCAGGTCGGGCACCATCACCGGCTCCAGCCCGAAGGCCTCGACCATCTCCTTGATCTCGTCGAGGTCGCCGGGGGTCAGCTGGGCGCCGGCCAGCACCGCCACCTTGCGCGACGCCGCCGGCCGGGAGGGCTGCGGTTCGACCAGGGCATCGATCAGGGCGGTGACGGCCGACGCCCAGCCGGTCTCGAGCGATCCCTCGAAGTCGGGGGCCGAGGCGTGAACGATGGCGGTTTCGGCCAGTTGGGGGTTGCGGGCGACGATGGCCTTGAGGTCGCCGGCCAGATCCTCGCCGCGGGTCTCGGTCAGCGCGGTGGACACCAGGCCGATGACCTTGGGCTGGGCGCGCTTGACGATGTTGAGCAGGGCCTGCTCGACATGCTCTGCCCCACCCAGGATGGTCGACAATTCGTTCATGGCGGTGGTCTGCAGCGGGATGGCCTCGCGGAAGTGACGGACCATCATCACCAGGGCAAAGGCGGTGCAGCCCTGGCTGCCGTGGAACAGCGGCAGGCTGCCGTCGAGACCCATGAAGGCCAGCGCCGCGCCCAAAGGCGCACTGATCTTCAACGGGCTGACCGACAGCGGCTTGGCGGAATGGAGCACGGCAGTCATGGCGTCGCCTCCCACGGCGCCGGCCGGCGCACCAGCGGCCAGATGGGGTTGGCCAGTTCCAGGTCGATCTGGCGCACCAGCTCGACCATGCCGTCGTAGCCGGCATAGCCGTGGTGGCGTTCCTGGTTGATGTCGAGCCAGGGCGTGCGGCTTTTCAGCGCCACGAACTGGGTGCGCCCGCCCGACAGCAGGATGTCGGCCTCGCCCGCCTTCAGCATGCGGTACATGTCGCGAGGCGGCAGCTGGTCGATCATGGGGGCGTCGTCGCCCATCAGGTCGCGAATGCGGTCCTTGTCGCCCTCGGTGGACTTGCGCACCGAGGTGCCGACCACGGTCATCCCCACCTCCTGCAGCGCCGAGATCACCGACCAGCTTTTGACGCCGCCGGTGTAGAGCAGCACCCGCTTGCCGGCCAGCCGGGCCTTGTAGGGCTCCAGCCGGGCCCAGGCGCGGGCCTCTTCGCAGGCGACAACGGACTCGATGCGCTCGGCCAGGGAGGGCGCGGCGCCCTGGCCGACCAGCATGGCGCCTAGCGCGCGCAGCGCCGCCGAGGTGTCGGAGATACCGTAGAACGACCCCTCGTAATAGGGGATGCCCCAGCGCTCCTTCATCTTGCGGGCCAGGGTGACCAGGGCCTGGCTGCACACCACCATGTTGGCCCGGGCGGCATGGGCGCTGGCCACGTCGGCGAAGCGGGCGTCGCCGGTGATGCAGGCGCGCAGCCGTATGCCGGCGCGGGCCAGCAGCGGGCGGACCTGATCCAACTCGCCGGCAACGTTGTACTCGCCCAGGATGTTGACGTCGGCCTCGCCGCGGTCGTCGGGCTCGACCGTGCCGATGACGTAGTCCAGCAGGGCCTCGCCGGCCAGGCGGTTGCCCAGGTTCTTCGACCCGACGAAGCCCGGCGCGTCGACCGGGATCACCGGCGTGCCCAACCGCTCGGTGGCGGCCTTGCACACCTGGACCACGTCGTCGCCGATCAGCGAGCCGACGCAGGTCTGGTAGACGAACACCGCCGGCGGGGCGAAGCGCTCGATGGCGCGGCGGATCGCCTTGTAGAGTTTCTTCTCGCCGCCGTGGACGATGTCGAGATTGGCCAGGTCGGTGGTGAAGCCGCGGCGATAGAGGTCCGAGCCGCTGCTGAAAGAATTGCGCCCGTCCCACGAATTGCCCTCGCAGGCGATGGGGCCGTGGACCAGGTGGACCGCATCGGTGATCGGCTGCAGCGCGATCTTGGCGCCGTCGAAGCAGCACCCGCCGGCGGCGGCACCCGGCACCAAGGCCTTGCCGCAGCCCTTCTTGCGCTCGGCGCCGGACTTCGCCCGGTTGGCGGCGCAGCCCGGCTCGTTCATCAACTCCTGGACCTTGGCCTTGAGCATGGCTGGCCTCCTCCTGATCCCGACAGGAGATCAGCAAGGGCCGTGCCAGGCGGAAAACGGCGGAAAGGCTGGACTTGGGCTTGTGTCGCGAACGCGACAATGTCGGATGGCGGCCAAACCAAGGGGGAGGCAGCCCACGCCCCCTACCCTGCCACCTCGGCGGTCGGCAGGGTGAACAGGAAGGTGCTGCCCTGGCCGGGCACGGATTCGATCCAGATGCGGCCGCCATGGGCCTCGACGATCTTGCGGCAGATGGCCAGGCCGACGCCGGTGCGATCGGCCTGGCCGGCCGGGTCCAGGCGCTGGAAGATGACGAACACCTTGGCGAAGTACTGGGGCTCGATGCCGCGGCCGTTGTCGGCGACGCGGAACACCCACACCCCGTCTTCCCGCCTGGCCGACACCGACACCCGTACCGCGCGGTCGGGATTGCGGTGGCGAATGGCGTTGTCGATCAGGTGGACGAACAGCCGGCGCAGGTCGGCCTCGATCATCATCAGCTCGGGCATGTCGGGCGCGATGGTGACGGTGGCGGCGCTTTCTTCGACCATGGGCCTGAGCGCGGTCACCGCGTCGCCGGCCACCCGGCCCGAGTCCAGGCGGGCGGCCTGGCCGGGCTCCTTGCCGGCGCGGGCATAGTCCAGCAGGTCGAGCACCAGCCGGTTGAGGCGCTGGGCGCCGGTGCGGGCATAGGCGATGTAGGTCTTGCCGTCCTCGTCGAACAGCTCGCCGTAGCGCCGTTCGAGCAAGGTGACATAGGTGCTGACCGCACGCATGGGCTCGCGCAGGTCGTGCGAGGCGACCCAGGCGAAGGTTTCCAGCTCCTCGACCATGCGCGCCAGTTCGGCGGTGCGCTCCGACACCTTGCGTTCCAGCCTGAGGACGTTGCGCCAGTCCCGCCACGACAGCGCCAGCGCCAGCCCGCCCAGGGCCAGCATGGGCGGCAGCAGGCGCAGCAGCATGCCCTCGGACAGGTACTCGCCCCAGCCGAAGGCGGC
>JBLNBU010000249.1:0-6696 GCA_050260215.1 Actinomycetota bacterium | reverse complement strand
CAGCGCGCCGCTCAAGGGCATCCTGGTGGTCGCCAAGGACAGCCCGGTGAAGGACGTGCACGAGCTGAACGGCAAGGTGCTGGCGGTGCCCTCGGCCAACGCCATCGGCGCCAGCATCCTGATCCGCGCCGACCTCGAGCGCCTGTACGGGGTGCGCATGACCGTGCGCGACGTCAAGACCCACGCCTCGGTCTACCTTCACGTGGCCAACGGACTGGCCGATGCCGGCGGCGGGGTCCAGAAGGTCTTCGACGAGCAGGACGCGGCGGTGCGCGACCGCCTGCGGGTGCTGTACACCACCCGTGAATTGCCGCCCCATCCGGTCGCCGCCCACCCCCGGGTGCCCCCAGCGGTGCGCGAGGCGGTGCGCAAGGCGTTCCTCGACCTGCGGGCCACCCCGGAAGGGGCGGCGCTGCTGGCGCCGGTGCCCATGCGCAACGCCATGGCGACCTCCATGGACGACTACATGCCCATGGCCGAGTGGAAGCTGGAGACCTATTGGGTGACGGAAGGCGCCAGGCCATGAAGCTTCACCAGAAGCTGCTGGTCCCGTTGCTTGCCGTGTTCCTGGCGGTGGTGGGCTATGTCTACCTGGCTTGGATCCCAGCCCTGCGCGACGACGCCGAGGCCGAGGTGCTGAACACCCTGTCCCATCACCTCGACAGCATCAGCGAGGGCTTGGTGCCGCTGATGCTGGCCAGCCAGATCGACGTCGTCCACGAGAACATGAACGCCCTGCTGGCCACCAATCCCGACTGGCGCGAGGTGATCGTCACCGACAAGGCGGGACGCCAGATCTTCCCGCTGATCGGCAAGAAGCCGCCACCACCCACCCCCGACCAGGTGCTGCACCGCTTCGACAAGCCGGTCAGCATCGGCCCCGTCGAGCTGGGCCGGCTGACCGTGGTGGTGGACCGCGGCCCCGGCGTGCAACGGCTGCGCCAGCGCATGAGCGAGTTGGGGGTGGCCTTCGTCGTCCTGGCGCTGATCATGCTGGTCGGCGCCATGGTGGTGCTGGAAGGCGCTGTCCTGGTACCGGTTCGCCGCTTGGCGCTGGCGTCCAAGGCCTTGGCGCGGCGCGACTTCTCGACCCCGCTGCCGCAGGCCTCGGCCGACGAGGTGGGCACCCTGGTGTCGACCTTTGCCGAGATGCGCGAAAGCCGCCGCGAGACCGAGCAGGCCCTGCAGGACAAGACGGCCGAGCTGGAGCGCTCGAACATCGAGCTCGAACAGTTCGCCTATGTGGCCAGCCACGACCTGCGCGAACCGTTGCGGCAGGTGTCGTCCTACGTGACGCTGCTCGAACGGCGCTACGCCGACAAGCTCGACGACGAGGCCCGCGAATTCATCGCCTTTGCCCGCGACGGCGCCGAGCGGATGAACCAGCTGATCGTCGACCTGCTGGAATACTCGCGCATCGGCCGCATCGAGCGCCCGCGCGAAACCGTCGTCCTGCGCCAGGTGGTCGACGATGCCGTGCTGCCCCTGGGGGTCGAGATCGAGACGGCCGGTGCCGAGGTCGCGGTCGACGCCTCGGTGGATGCGGCGCCGCCGGTGCCGGGGTACCGCGAAGAACTGGTCCGGCTGCTGCAGAACCTGGTCCACAACGCGGTCAAGTACCGCCGGCCCGACTGCCCGCCCCGCATCGCCGTGTCGGCCGCGACGGGCGCCGACGGCGTCACCGTGTCGGTGGCCGACAACGGCATCGGCATCGCGCCCGAGCACTTCGAGCGCATCTTCATGATCTTCCAGCGCCTGCACACCCGCGCCCAGTATTCGGGCACCGGCATCGGCCTGGCCATCTGCAAGCGCATCGTCGAACACCACCGTGGCCGCATCTGGCTGCAGTCGACGCCCGGCCAGGGCTCGACCTTCCACGTCTTCCTGCCGTTCGGCGACGCGTAAGGCCCAACCCTCCAACTTTCCCACCCGTCATGGCCGGGGCCAGCCTGGCCACGACGTGTCGGACGAGACTACCCGCGCCCGCCCGCCACCTGACGGCCGGTGATGGCGGCGACGAGGTGGCGGCCCTGTTCGACCGAGCGCTGGAACATCACATGCAGGCGGCCCTGGCCGGCGGCACGGGTCTCGAACTCGATGGTCTGGCCGCCGGCGGTCAGCGAGCCGCGCTGGCCCGGCTCGGCGTCGGGGGTGTCGGCGATGCAGGCGCCGCCGGCCGAGACGTCGCGCAGCCGCGCCTCCTGCGACTGGCCGCCGATGGTGACTTGGCAGGGTGCGTCGACGGAGAAGCGCTCGAACATGCGGCGGTTGGTCTCGGCGGTGCTGGTGCGCACCAGGCGGACCAGGATCTGGCGCAGGTCCTCGATGCTGTCGGCCACTTCCGACGAGATGCGGCGGACCTGGCCGGCCTGGTCGCCGGTCTCGGACGCGTCGCGCGACACGTCGCCGATCAGCTGGGCCACTTCCTTGGCCGCGGTACTGGTCTCGATGACGTTGTGGGTGATCTCGACGGTGGCGGCACTTTGCTCCTCGACCGCGCCGGCGATCGAGCAGGCGACCTCGTCGACGCGAGCGATGGTGCGGCCGATGCCGGCCACCGCATCGACCGCCGAGGCGGTCAGCGCCTGGATCTTGCCGATCTGCTGCGAGATCTCCTCGGTCGAACGGGCGGTCTGGTTGGCCAGCGACTTGACCTCGTTGGCGACCACGGCAAAGCCCTTGCCCGCCTCGCCCGCCCTGGCCGCCTCGATAGTGGCATTCAAGGCCAGCAGGTTGGTCTGGGAGGCGATGTCATTGATCAGCGCGGCGATCTCGTTGATCCGGCCGACTTCGGCGGCCAGCGACTGGATGGTCTCCTGGGTGCGCTCGCCCTCGGTCACCGCCTCGGAGGTCACCGTGCGGGCATAGGACACCTGGCTCGAGATCTCGCGGATGGACGCCGACAGCTCTTCCGAAGCCGAGGCCACCGCCTGCGAGTTGGCCAGCGCCTCTTCTGCCGCGGCGGCCACGCCTTGCGAATTGCCGCTGACGCGGGCAGCCGAATCGGCCATGGCCTCGGCGTCGCGGGCCATGTCGTTGGTGCGGTCGGCCACCGTCTCGACGGCGCTGCCGGCCTCGCGCTCGACCTTCTCGGCCATTTCCTGCAGGGCACGGATGCGGTCGGCCGTGGCCTTGCGTTCCTGCTCCTGGCGTTCCTGGGCCGAATAGGCCAGCTTGGCCTTCATGGCGCGCAGCAAGATCACCAGGCGGTGGAACTCGCGCGCCGGCTCGGCCTCGATGTCATGGGTGAAGTCGCCGCGGGCGATGGCGTCGCAATGGTCGACGAAGCGGCCGATGGGACGGGTCACCGCCCCCAGGATCACCGCCGCCGACACACCGCCCGCCGCCAGGGCCAGCAGGATCAGCGGCACCACCAGCCCGGCCCCGGCGCCGGCCAGCCCGGCCCAGCCCACCGCCACGGTCAGCAGCGCCATCAGCGTCATCGACACCGCCACCTTGCCGCCGATGCTGGCCAGCGCGGTCGACACCGCGTGGCTGAACCCCGACGGCACCGCGGCGCCGTCCTTGATGCGCATGGAGCCGGCCTGGCCGTTGCGGAACTTGGCATAGATGCCGTCGACGACCGGAATGATCGCCCGCGGCGGCTTGAAGCGGATCGAGATGTAGCCGGTGATCTGGCCGTTCTCGACCACAGGGGTGACGTTGGCGCGCACCCAGTAGAAGTCGCCGGTCTTGGTGCGGTTCTTGACGAAACCTTCCCACGGCTGGCCCGCCTTGATCGACGTCCACAGGTCGGCGAAGGCCTCCTTGGGCATGTGGGGGTGGCGCAGGATGTTGTGCGGCGCCCCCATCAGCTCGTCTTCAGAGAAGCCGCTGATGTCGACAAAGGCCTTGTTGACGAAGGTGATGCGCCCGCCGGGGTCGGTACGGCTGACGATCAGTTCGCCTTCCGGCAGTTCCACTTCGCGATCGGTGACGGGCTCGTTGAGGCGCATCAGAAACCACTTCTTAGAGTGCGAACAATTGGCTGCACCTTACATGACAGCTGTCATATATCGCAAGTTTGCTCAGAAGCTTTTTATTTTGGCCAATCAATCAACCCAAGGGGAGGGGCCGAGCCAATTGCGCCTACGCGGAAACAAACGTACCCTTTTGTCCGGCTCGGCAAGGACTGGAGTGATGAGGATCGCCGGCGGTTTCAAGATAACCGAGGTATTGCGACGCGACGCCGATTTGGCCCTGTCGCGCGGCAGGACCATGGACGGCGCCCCGGTCCTGGTGGTCTCGGCGGCGACTGAGCGCGCCGGTCCGGCGATCCAGCAGCGGCTGGCCCATGAATATGCGCTGAAGGGCCAGCTGGGTCCGGCCTGGGCGGTGTGCCCGCGTGCGCTCCACCAGGCGGGCGGCGATGCGGTGCTGGTGCTCGACGACCCGGGCGGCGAGCCGCTTGAAACCCTGCTCGCGGCCCGCGGCGGCCGTCCCTTGGCCGGCACCGAGCTGGGGCCGTGGCTGCGCCTGGCCGCCGCGGCGGCTCGCGGGCTGGCGGCCATGCACGACGGCGGCCTGATCCACAAGAACGTGACCCCGGCCAACCTGATGGTGGACCGCGCCCGCGGGACGGTGCTGCTGACGGGTTTCGGCGTCGCCTCGGCCATCCCGCGCGAGCAGGACCACGCCATGACGATGGACGTCATCGTCGGCACCTTCCCCTACATGGCACCCGAGCAGACCGGGCGCATGAACCGCTCGGTGGACTCGCGCAGCGACCTCTATGGCCTGGGCGTGACCTTGTACGAGACCTTCGCCGGCGCCCTGCCCTTTACCGCCCAGGACCCCATGGAGTGGGTCCACTGCCATGTCGCCCGCCCGCCGGTCCCCCTCGGCGAGCGCGCCCCCGAGGTGCCGGCCGCGGTCGCCGCCATCGTGATGAAGCTGCTGGCCAAGACCGCCGAGGACCGCTACCAGACCGCCGCCGGCGTCGCCGCCGACCTGGAGCGCTGCCTGGGCGAGTGGGAGGCCACCGGCCGCATCGCCCCCTTCCCGCTCGCCGCCCACGACGCCACCGGGCGGCTGGTCGTCCCCGAGCGCCTGTACGGCCGCGAAACCGAATCGGCCCGCCTGCTTGACGCCCATCGCCGCGTCGCCCGCACCGGTACGCCCGAGCTGGTGCTGGTGTCGGGCTATTCCGGGGTGGGCAAGTCGGCGCTGGTCAACCAGATCCACGCCGCCATGGTCGAGGGCCGCGGCCTGTTCGGCGCCGGCAAGTTCGACCGGCAGCGGCGCGACACCCCCTATGGGACCTTCGCCCAGGCCTTCCACACCCTGATCCGCCAGATCCTGTCGAAGGCCGAGGCCGAGGTCGGCTTCTGGCGCCAGGCCATCCAGGAGGCGGTGGGCGCCAACGGCGGCCTGGTGGTCGACCTGATCGGACAGCTCGAGCAGCTGATCGGCCCGCAAGCCCCGGTGCCCGTCCTGTCCCCGGGCGAGGCGCAGGTGCGCTTCCTGTCGACCTTCCGCCGTTTCGTCGCCGTGTTCGCCCGCCCCGAGCACCCGCTGGTGCTGTTCCTGGACGACCTGCAGTGGATGGACCAGGGCAGCCTGAAGCTGCTCGAACACCTGATGACCCATGCCGAGATGCGCAACCTGCTGCTGGTCGGCAGCTATCGCGACAACGAGGTCGACCCCGCCCATCCCTTGATGCTGACGGTGGACGCGGTGCGCAGTGCCGGCCTGCCGGTGTGCGACATCGTGCTGGGGCCGCTGTCGGCGGACGACGTCGGCCGCCTGGTCGCCGATTCCTTGCGCACCGATGCGGCCACGGCGGCGCCGCTGGCCGCCCTGGTGCACGAGAAGACCGCCGGCAACCCGTTCTTCGCCATCCAGTTCCTGACCGCGCTGGTCGACGAGCACCTGCTGGGCCAGGATCCCGGCGCCGGCGGCTGGCGCTGGGACATGGGCAGCATCCGCGCCAAGAGCTTCAGCGACAACGTGGTCGAGCTGATGGCGGCCAAGCTGCGGCGCCTGGACGACGCCGACCAGGACCGGCTGCGTCGCATGGCCTGCCTGGGCAACGGCGCCACCCTGGCGACGCTGGCCATGGTGTGGGAGCAGTCGCCCGACGTGCTGGCGGCCGAACTGGCCGACGTGGTCCGCGCCGGCTTCGTCTTCCGCTCGGGCGAGCGCATGGTGTTCGCCCACGACCGCATCCAGGAAGCCGTCTACCAGTCGATCCCGCCGGCGGCGCGCACCGCCATGCACTTGCATATCGGCCGCAGGATGATCGAGCGTCTGTCGCCGGCCGAACTGGACGAACAGGTCTTCGACATCGTCCACCACCTGGACCTCGGCGCCCCGCTGATCGAGGATGCGGCGGAACGCGCCCGCTGCCACCGGCTCAACTGCGCGGCGGGGCGGCGGGCCAAGGCCTCGACCGCCATCGCGTCGGCCCGGACCTATTTCCACCAGGCCCGCGCCATGCTGCCCGAGGACGCCTGGGCGCGCGACCAGGAGGGCACCTTCCGCCTGACCCTGGACCTGGCCGAGTGCGAATACCTGGTGGGCAACCACGACGAGGCCGGCACACTGTTCGCCATGCTGCTGGACCAGGCGCAGAGCGACGACCAGCGGGTGCAGGTGTGGCGGCTGCGCTTCCGCCTGTACATGGTCGCCGGCCGTTTCGGCGACGCGGTGACCATCGCCGTCGAGGCGCTGGCCCGCTTCGGCCTGGCCTGCCCC
>JBLNBU010000248.1:0-53866 GCA_050260215.1 Actinomycetota bacterium | reverse complement strand
AGGGCGGCACCATGGCCTGGGCGTCGCGGCCGTTCCAGGTGGTCGACGTCGACCAGGCCCCCGTCGCGCCGGGGGTCATCTCCGACACCTTCAGCGATGCCGGCCTGTCGCTGGACCGGTGGACGACGGACAAGACGGCACCCAATTCCGACGCGACGGTGAGCGGCGGCCATCTGGTGCTGACCGACCGCGCCATCTTGCGCACCGCCGCCGAGTTCAAGCCCAGCGCCGATACCCCGCTGGTGGTCAGCGGCAAGTGGACGCCGCTCGATTCCGGCGACTGCCTGGCGATCCAGAGCCGGACCGGCGCGGTGCCCAATTCGGGCAACTACTACATGCCCTCCGACGGGGTCGGGGCGGTGGTGTGGCCGGGCGGCGTCAACAACGTCACCATGGCGGGCACCGGGGCCGCGCCGGCCTTCACCGGGGTGGCCGGGGACACGTCGATCCCGGTGGTCCTTGGCCACAGCTACGCGTTCACCTATGCCGACGACGGCACCCATGTCCGCCTCGACGTGGTCGACCTGTCCACCGGCGAAACCGCCTCGGTCAGCGGCACCAACACCTATGTGGCGCCGGTCAACTACGTCGCCATCCTCGACCGCGAGTACGAGCCACAGTACCCGGCCAGCCACTCCTCGGCCTTCGATGACGTGACGGTGGGCTTCGGCTGGCGGACGTCCGAGGACACCCCGCTGACCGGGCACCTGATGGGCCACGACCCCGAGGGCGGGGCGGTGGTCTATGTGGGCCACGGCCAGCCGGCGCACGGTACCGTCAGCGTCGACTCCGACGGCCAGTTCACCTATACCCCCGCCGCCGACTGGAACGGCGTCGACAGCTTCACCTACGTGGTCAGCGACGCTGCCGGCAACCTGACCACCGGCACTGCCACCGTCGCGGTCTCGGCAGTCAACGACGCCCCCCGGGTCGCCGGCATCGCGGCGACGCCGTTCTCGTTCGCCCAGTTCGACGGCGTCAACGACACCGCCGCCATCGCCGGCTTCACCCCCGGCACCGACGCCTTCACCGTCGAGGCGTGGATCGATCCCGATTCGGTCACCGGCACCCACTCCATCCTGGCGGGAAGCGGCTTCGCCCTGCTGCTGGTGGACGGCAGCATTCGGGTGGTGGCGCCGGGTTTGGCGGCCGGGCAACTGGCCTCGGGCGCGGTGGTCGACGCCAACACCTGGACCCATGTGGCGGTCAGCCGCGTCGACGGCGACTGGAAGCTGTACCTGAACGGCGCCCTGGCCGACAGCGCCACGGCGACGTCGGTGGCCGACCTGTCGAGTGCGTCGGCGCTGCATCTGGGCGGCGACGGCACCACCTTCTTCAAGGGTGGCATCGGCGACATCCGGGTGTGGTCGACCGCCCGCGACGCCGACGAGATCGCCGCCAACATGCACCGCGAGCCCGACGGCAACGAGGCCGGGCTGGTCGGCAGCTGGACCTTCGAGCA
Source organism: Actinomycetota bacterium (assembly GCA_050260215.1). Taxonomy (GTDB): domain Bacteria; phylum Pseudomonadota; class Alphaproteobacteria; order Rhodospirillales; family Magnetospirillaceae; genus JBLNBU01. The sequence goes on along the minus strand of JBLNBU010000248.1, from coordinate 52,404 downwards.
GGGCGGTGCCGGCACCTACGCCAACCGCGTCACCATGGGCCTGGATAACACCGGGGCGGTCCACGACGGCGTGCTGGCGGTCGACGGCAACCTTGCCAACGCGCCGCGGCTGGCGCTGGGCGACCACCTGCTGTCGGGCAACGTCACCCTGTCCTTCGACTTCCTGGCCAACAGCATCGCCAACCAGCCCACCCTGCTGAGCCTGGCCGACGACGCGCCCAACGGCGGCAATCACGTGGCGGTCGTCGTCACCGCCGGCCAGTTGCAGGTGGCCGTCGGCGGTCCGGGCAACTTCACCACCGTGGCCACCTCGTCGATCAGCACCGGGTCCTGGCACCACGTCGACGTCACCTATGACGCCGCCACCGGGCACGCCGAGTTCTACTTCGACGGCAATCACCAGGCCGCCTGGGTCACCAACCTGGCCACCCCGATGACATTCGGCGCCGGCCAGCACCTGGATCTCGGCCACTACAACTTCAACCCCAACGCGGTCCTGGACGGCCAGATCGACAACGTCAAGATCTGGGACCAGGTGCTGAGCGCGAGCGAACTGCGCGGCAACGGCAGCCAGGACGTGGCGGCGCCGGTGGCGAGCTGGAGCTTCGACGGCAGTTCGCTGGGCAACCTGGTGCTGGGCACCGGTGCGGCCGAGCCGCTGGTGGTCGAGCCGCCGGTGCAGGCCGCCCATTTCGATGGCACCGCCCGCATCGACATCCCCCTGCCCAGCACCCAGACGACCAACGTCACCCTCGAGGCGTGGGCCAAGGCCGACGTCGTGCCGTCCAGCGTGTCGGTGGACGCCGGCGTGGCGATCGCCAGCATGGGCTATAGCAGCGGCTACGGCCTGGTCATCGACGGCCATGGCCATCCGGCCATCCTGATCGCCAACGTCGGATACTGCACCGCCACCGACATCACCGTCGTGCCCGGCACCTGGCACCATTACGCCGCGGTCCAGGACGGCACGAAGTGGACGCTGTATGTGGACGGCCAGGTCGCCGCCACCTTGACCGCCAGCGCCTCGGCGCCTGCCGGCGAACTGTCGATCGGCGCCATGGTCGACAACGGCACCGCCAGCGCGACCTTCCACGGCGACATCGCCGACGTGCGGCTGTGGAACGTGGCCCGCACCGGCGCCCAGATCATGGAAGGCGTGCAGGACGGCATCTCGCCCAGCACGGCGCAGGGACTGGTCGGCGCCTGGACCCTGGACGGCGCCACCACCGTCGGCGGCGTCGTCGACAACGTCGAGGGCACCGCGGGCTTCGACGGCACGGCGGTCAACACCTCGGTGGTCGACACCGTGCCGTCCGAGGCGGTGCCCGAACTGTTCACCCACGAGGGAACGCCGTTCCACGGCCGTGTGATGGCCAGCGACGCCGAGGGGCAGACGCTGACCTACACCGTCACCGGCGAGACCAAGGGCAATTCGGTGGTCGTCAATGCCGACGGCACGTTCGTCTTCACGCCGACGGCCGGCTTCCACGGCAGCGACACCTTCAACATCAGCGTCAGCGACGGCGCCGGCGGCGTCACCACCCAGGCCTACACCGTCTATGTCGGCAGCTCGACCAGTGTCGACGGGGCGTGGGTTGCGGCGGCGGCCGCCCAGTTCAGCGCCACCACCCAGACCTACGCCCAGGCGTCGGTGCCGATGTCCGACACCGCCGGCACCATCGAGCTGTGGGTGAAGGCGTCCGACTGGACGCCCGCCGTCGACCAGTTGATCGTCGGCAACGGCATCGCGCGGGCCGACGCTGACCCGGTCTATATCAGCAGCCACCAGGGCGGGCTGCACTTCCGCTTTGGGGCGGGCGCCAACGACTACGTCCAGTGGGCCGGCTCGCTGGGTTGGGCCGACAGCAGCTGGCACCATGTGGCCGCCACCTGGACCAAGAACGACGCCGGCACCACCACGCTGCGGCTGTACGCCGACGGCAATGAGGTCGCTACTGCCACCAGCGCCGACCCCATCGATCCGGCTAACCTGGCCAAGTGGGTGATGGGCCAGCGGGCATCGTATGGCGACGCCACCAACCAGCAGTGGTTCGACGGCTCGGTCGCCGACGTGCGCATGTTCGACCGCGCGCTGGGTGCCGACGACATCGGCTGGAGCTGGAACCGGACGGCCGACGCCATGCCCGGCATGCTGGCCCACTGGACCTTCGCCGAGGGCGGCGCCAGCGGCACGGTCGCCGACGACAGCGGCAACGGCCATACCCTGGTGCTGGGCATCGGGCCGGCGGCGCCGACCATCGTGCAGGCGGATTCGCCCAGCATCTCCGACACCGTCACGGTAGCCGAGGGCGGCACCTCGTCCGGCTACCTGGTCGGCCACAACGACACGGGTGCGGCGCTGACCTGGGGCACGGTCACCGGCCAGGGCGCCACCCACGGGACGCTGACTGTCGCCGGCAACGGCAGCTTCACCTACACCGCGCCCTCCAACTGGAACGGCAGCGAAAGCATCTGGGTCAAGGCCAATGACGGCACCGCCGACACCTGGCACCAGCTGACCTTCAACGTCGAGTCCAAGGTCCACATCGAAGGCGTCGGTGTCGCCCGGGGCGTGGCCGTGTTCGACGGCGTCGACGGCGCCGCCACCGCGACCCTGCCCGGCAGCGCGGTGGGCAACGAGTTCACCTTCCAGTGCGACCTCAACCTGGCCGACTTCAGCGGCACCGACCGGGCGCTGGCCACCCTGTACAACACCGGCAGCTCGGCCCGGGTGGTGATCGGCGTCAACAGCGCCGGCCAGCTGTACCTGTGGACCTGGGACGGGTCGGCCGGCACCACGACCACGGGCCCGGCGGTCACGGCCGGCAGCTGGCACAACTTCGCCGCCACCTACGAATCGGGCCGGGTCAACCTGTACCTGGACGGCGCCCCGGTGGTGAGCGGCCCGGTGCCGCAGATCGCCCTGGGCGGCACCGCCAATCAGTACCTGCAGCTGGGCGGCGCCTCCGGCCTCGGCCAGCTCGACGGCAGCCTCGACAACGTGCGGCTGTGGAGCGTGGCACGCTCGGCCGCCGAGATCGCCGGGACCGGCCACCGCGACCTGGCCGGCGACGAAGTCGGGCTGGTCGGCAGCTGGACCTTCGACCAAGCCGTGGCCGGCGACATCGCCGCCAACGAGGTCTCGCCCGGTTCGGGCGACCTGCTGCTGTCGGGCGGCAGCATGGTGCTGACCCCGCCCGAGCGCGCCATCCATTTCAACGGCTCGACCAGCCAGTTCAGCCTCACCTCCGTGCCGACGACCGCCACCACCAACGTGACGCTGGAGGCATGGGCCAAGGCAGCGGTGGTCGGCGGCGCCGACAAGATCATCGCGCTCAATGGCGACGGCAGCGCCACCGGCTATGGGTTGATGGTCGACCAGAATGGCCATCCCGCCATCCTGATCGCCGGCCACACCGTGGTCAGCGCCACCGGGGTGACCATAGAGGCGGGCAGCTGGCACCATTACGCTGCGGTGCAGACCGGGTCGCAGTGGATCTTGTACCTCGACGGCCAGCAGGTGGCGACGTCCACCAGTTCGGCGGAAACGCCCAACACCGGCTTCATGATCGGCGGCAGCGGCTCGACCGCCTTCAACGGCGACATCGCCGACGTGCGGCTGTGGACGTTGGCGCGCTCGGCCGCCGACATCCAGGCAGGCATGAACGAGCGCATCGCCACCTCGCCGAACCTGGCGGTCGCGGTGCAGGACTACAGCCAGGTCACCGGCACGGTGGTCAGCAACAACCTCAGTATGGTGGACAGCGGCGACTGGGCGGTGTCCGACCACTTCACCGTGGTCGAGAACGGCATGTTCAGCGGCCGCATCAATGCGTGGGACGAGAACAACGGGGCGGTCGCCTTCGCCAATCTCGGCAGTCCCGCCCACGGCACCCTGACCGTGTCGCCGTCGTCGGGCGCCTTCACCTACAAGCCGACCGCAGGGTTCCACGGCACCGACAGCTTCACCGTCCAGGCCACCGCCAACGGCCAGACTGTCTCCAAGACCATTACCGTCACCGTCGCCGACGACACCCAGGTGGCGGCGAGCGTCAACCACGGCGCGGCCAAGCTGGACGGTGTCACCGACCACGCCACCGCGGCCGGTACCATAGACCTGGCCAACAAGTCGTTCAGCTGGGAGTTCTGGGCCAACCGGGCCAGCAGCACCAGCTACGACATGGCGATCAGCCAGGGGGCGACTGCGGACAACGGCGGCCTGCAGATCGGTTACGCCAGCGGCAACGCCTTCATGTTCGGCTTCTACAACAACGACCTTTGGTACACCGACACGACGGCAAACGTCGGCACCTGGGTGCACTGGGCCGGCACCTACGATGCCGATTCCAATACGCGCATCCTCTACAAGAACGGCGTCGAGGTCATGCGCGACCATCCGGCCGTCGATTACCAGGGGACCGGTACGCTGGTCGTCGGCCAAAGTGGGTGGGGCAACGTCCAGTTCGACGGCGAACTCTCCAACCTGCGTATCTGGGGCGACGTGCGCTCGGCCGAGGAGATCGCCGCCGGCATGCATGCCGACGTGCCGGCCAACACCGACCACCTGCTCGCTTCGTGGACCATGGACGCCGCCAGCGGCAACCTGGTCGCCGACCAGTCGGGCAACGGCCACGCGCTGACCCTCAGCGGGGCACAGGTGATCGATGCGCCCATGCGGGCGCTCGACCTGGACGGCAGCACCAACCACGTGGTGGTGCGCGACGACGGCCACCTGGAAACCGCCGGGCCGCTGACCATCGAAGCGTGGATCCGTCCCGACGCCGACGTGGCCGGCACCCTGCTGGCCCGCGCCGGTGCCTTCGAGCTGAGCCGCGGCGCCGACGGCCACATCCTGTGGTCGGTCAACGGCGGTGCCCCGGTCGACACCGGCTGGGTGGCTGCCACCAGTGCCTGGTCCCATGTGGCCCTGGTGGTCGATACGGCTTCGCACACGGTGCAGTTCTACGGCGACGGCCAGGCGATCGGCGCGCCGGTGGCCGGCCCCTCGGCGCTGTCGACGGTGTACGGCGACCTCGACATAGGTGCGCATGCCGGCACCAACTTCTTCAACGGCGCCATGGCCGAGGTGCGGATGTGGACGGTGGCGCGCAGCGGCGCCCAGATCGCCTCCGACATGAGCGGCCCGCTGTCGGGCGACGAATACGGCCTGGTCGGCGACTGGACCATGGACGGCCAGGATACGGTCATGGCCATGGGCAGCGTCGTCCGCAACAACGCCCACGGCGACAACGCCATGGACGGCACCCTGGTGGGCGGGGTGACGATCACCTCGAGCCAGTCGCCGATCTTCGGCGACACCATCACCCTGGCCGAGGACACCAGCTATTCCGGGATGCTGGCGGCCAGCGATCCCACCGGCGCCAACACCTTCATGTACACCAGCTCGCCGGCGCACGGCTGGCTGGACCTGGACCCGTCGGGCGCCTTCACCTACCAGCCGCGCGACAACTTCAACGGCGTCGACAGCTTCACCGTGCAGGTCAGTGACTCCGGCGGCACCGCGACCTACAAGACCATCTACGTCGACGTCAAGCCGGTGGCCGACGTCACCCAGTTCGGCGAGGCGCCGACGGCATTCCACCACCATACCCTGCACTTCGACGGCACCGGCGGCATGCAGCTGACCGGGGCGCTGTCGGGGGCGCAGCAGACGGCGCTGCAGAATTCGTTCACCCTGGATGCCTGGGTCAAGCCGTCCGACACCATCGTCCTGCCCAGCAACGGCACGGTGCCCATCGGCCAGAGCTGGCTGATCGAGCCGCAGAACACCGGCGGGGGCACCGTCGCCTCGGTGGGCCTGTCCGTGGGCATCAACGGCATCGCCGTGGTCGAGCGGGTCAACGGCGTCGACACCCCCGTCCTGACCTGGCAGCCGAGCACGCCGCTGGGCGACTGGACCCATGTGGCGCTGGTCTATTCCGACCGCACCCCGGTGCTGTATGTGGACGGCCACGCGGTGGCGGCCGGGTCGCAGAGCAGCATGAGCACGGTGCTGCCGTCGCTGCAGTTCGGCGGCACCGGCGTTAACGCCTTCGCCGGCGAGCTTGGCGAGACCCACCTGTGGCAGGGCCAGCTGTCCACCACCGAGGTCCGTGACGCCATGCTGGGCCAAGCCAATGCGTCCGATCCGGCACTTGCCGCGTCGTGGACCATGGCCGAGGGCACCGGTTCGGTGGTCGGCGACGCCAGCGGCCATGGCACCGCCCTGATCGTGTCGGGTACCGACACCCACTGGGACGGCGCCGCCTGGGGCGCGGTGACGGCCGGCGGCACCATTTCCCTGGCCGGGCTGCAGCTCGACAACCCCGACCAGACCACCATCACCGGCACCTACCAGGCCACCTTCAGCAGCCAGCACGGCTGGCTGCAGGTGCCCGGCCACACCACCGCCCATACGGTGGTGGTCAGCGGCACCGCCGACGACATCAAGGCGGCCATGGCCACGGCTTCCTACATGGCCGACCCGGCCTATGCGGGCGCCGACCACCTGGTCGCCACCCTGTCGAGCGCCGGCACCATCACCTTTGCCGGCACCCTGCCGGTGCAGGTGCTGTCGACGAGTTCGGACGCCGGGATCTCCGTGGTGGGAACGGCCAATCCCGACTTCCTGACCGGCGGTGCCGGCAACGACACCCTGTTCGGCCTGGGCGGCAACGACTGGCTGACCGGCGGCAAGGGCAACGACTTCATCAAGGGCGGGGCCGGCAACGACACCATCGCCTACTACTGGGGCGATGGCAGCGACACCATCTATGGCGGGCAGGGCAACGATACGCTGGCCCTGTACGGGGTCGACTGGACGCAGGTTCGCAGCTTCGGCGGCGACAACTACGGCAATGCGCTGATCACCCTGACCGACGGCGCCACCATCACCCTGGCCACCCAGCTGACCGGCGGCACCTCGGCCATCGAGACGCTGACGGTCGGCGGCACCACCTTCGCGCTGGGCACCAGCTACGGCGGCGACACCATCACCCACATGATGAGCGGGACGCCCGGCAACGACGTGCTGTTCGGGTCCAGCTTCGACGATACGGTCTGGGCCGGGCAGGGCAACGACATCTTCTTCGGCGGCTGGGGCAACGACACCCTCTACGGCGAGATGGGCGACGACCGCTTCCGCGGCAACGACGGCAACGACACCCTGGACGGCGGCCAGGGCGCCGACACCATGGGCGGCGGCGCCGGGTCGGACACCTTCATCATTCGCGCGGGCGAGTCGACGGTGGGCCAGAACGACGAAATCGTCGACTTCACCAACCGGATCGACGTGCTGAAGCTGCAGGACCTGATGGCGGGGACGACCTACCGCACCAGTCCCTACGGCTTCAAGGGCACTGCCGCCGATACCGCCGCCGCCATCGCCGCCGACGGTGCGGTGCCCAACAACTCGATCCGCTTCTTCAGCGACGGTCGCGACGGCTGGCTGTACGTCAAGGGCGCCGGCATGGACGGCACGCTGATCAAGCTGGACGGCTTCACCAGCCCGCCCAGCTCCCCCTTCAGCCTGCCCGGCGTGGTGATCGAGAACACCCTGAAGTCGTTCAGCCCCGGCGGTGAAGGCCTGATCGGCAGCACCACCGACACCACCGACTTCACCAACACCCAGGCCGGTCGGCTCGTCTTCGACATCGCCGGCCGTGGCGGCAACAACGGCGGCGTCGCCGGGGTCGACTTCGACCAGGTCACCATCCAGGGCTCGATGTCGGTCAACGGCGCCATCAAGCTGAACTTCCTCAACGGCTTCACCCCGACGGTGGGCGATACCTACCAGCTGGCCAACTGGTCCGCGGTCAGCGGCCAGTTGCTGGGCCTGGACGGCATCGCCAACAGTGGCGACGAGATCCTGAGCAGCCTGGGCGACGCCTACTCGTACACGATGACCGCCAACGGCACCGGCATGATGGTCACCATCGGCGCCGGACTGACCGGGACGACCCGCACCGCCAGCGGCGGTACCTGGAGCACGGCGGCGACCTGGGGCGGCACCGCCCCCGTCCAGGGCGACACCGCCAAGATCACCGCCGGGTCGGTGGTGCTGAACTCCAGCTCTCAGGTCCATGTGCTGTCGATGACCGGCGGCACCCTGAACGTCACCGGCGGCGGCACCCTGTCGATGACCGGGGCCGGGTCGATCGGCTCGACCGCGGTGATGTATCTGGGCTCGGGCGGCACCGGCGCGGAACTGCTGTGCGGACCGGGGTCGCTGACCGTGGGCGGACTCTTCACCTGGCAGAAGGGCACCATCGCCTCGACCGGCGGCGTCACCACCACCAATTTGTCGACGATCGGGCTCAGCGGCGGTTCGACCGTGTCGTTGGCCGGCACCCTGACCCTGGGTAGCAACTCCACCCTGATGAACGGTCTGACCATCGCCAACAGCATGGGGACCCTGGTCAACAAGGGGACGATGACCGAAGCCGGCGGCACCTATACCGTCAATTCGCGTCTGATCAACACCGGGGTGATGTCGGTCCAGGACTCGGGCGGTGCGGACGGTCGCACGACCCTGGGCGGGCAGGCCTTCAACTACGGCACCATCAACCTCAGCGCCAGCACCGGGGGCGGGACGCCCCGCACCACCGTGCTCGACGTCAGCGCCTACGGCCTGGAGAACGTCGGCGTACTGAACTTGTACGGCACGGGCACGCGTACCGTCATCGGCAGCGTGTTCAATACCGGGACCATCGTCACGGACAACAGCGCGACCTTCCTGAACGACCATGCGCTGGTCAGCCTGGGCGGCAAGGTGTCCGGTTTGATGGGCACCTTGACCATCGATTCGGGGGCCGGTTCCGGCCATGTGGCCTTGAGCGGCATGCTGGGCGACGCGCCGGGCGGTGCCGGCAGGGGCGTGCTGAATCTGGTAGGCAACCAGACCGTCGACATCGGCAATGGCTGGGTCCATACCGGCCAGGCGACCCTGCTGATGAACGGCACGGTGACGGTGACCGGGCTGGGAGCTTTGGAGAATGACGGCGCCCTGACGCTTAGCGGTACCGGCGGGCACATCCAGACCGCGGTGGTCAACTACGGCGGGTTGGGGATCAGCTCGGGGTCGACCTTTGCTACGACCACCATGTACCTGGACGGCGGCCTCGACAACCACGGGCAGCTGTATCTGGAAGGCGACGGCAACACGATCATCCGGGTCACCGGCGATCTGACCAACCAAGTCGACAGCCTGATCCTCGCACAGGGTGCGGGCACCGGAAGCCTTGCCATCTATGACACGGGCATGGTGCTCAACTACGGCACCATCACCGCTTCGCGAGACCTGGTGATGATCACCAACGGCGGCTTGGCGAATTACGGGACCATCAACGTCGATATCGCGAATACCCTGACGGTTTCGGGCGGCACCCTGATGTCGTGCGGCGAGATCGACGCCTTCGGCAAGATCATGGCCAACGTCTACAATACGGGCACCCTGGCCCCGGCAAGTGCGACGGTGGGCACCTTGGCGATCGACGGCAGCCTGGTCAGCCTGGGCACCTTGGACGTCACCGTGCTGTCGGCCAGCTACGACCATTTGACGGTCACCGGCAACGCCGACATTGGCGGCATCGTGGACATGCAGTTCGGCGATTTCCTGCCCGCCGACAACCAGACCTTCACCGTGGCCAGCTGGACCGGTACCGGCAGTTTCTTCGGCACCATCCACAGCAACCTGGGCGCCGGGTGGACGCTGACGGCGTCGACCGTCACCACCTCGGGTACCACCTCGCTGATCATCACCGCCGACGATAGCGGCGCCCATAGCTGGGCCGGCGGCAGCGACTGGGCGGCCGGCTGGACCGGCGGGGCCGCGGGTGCGGGCGACGTCGCCCTCATCACCGCCGACGGCACCATCGGGGTGGGCACTACCGCCACCGTGGCCGGCCTCAGTGTCAGCGGGAACGGTGTCACCGACACCACCCTGACCATCGCCGGTGGCAGGCTCGATCTCAATGGCCTGGGCGTCATGGACGTGTCCGGCGTCCTGGAACTGGATTCGGGCACCTTGGGCGGATCGGGCGACCTGATCGCCTTGGGCTGCGTGACCATGACCGGCGGCACACTGGCCGGCACCGGCACGATGACGCTGCAAAATCAGGCGACTCTTTCCGGGACCATCACGGTCGACAAGACCGTGGCCTTTGAGGCTCCGGCCACATTGTCGGGCGTGACCATCTCGGGAACCGGCCTGATCGATAACATCAACGCGCTGACCATCGCCGGGGGCGACGCATCCTTCCTCGTCGACTTCGCCAATAGCGGTGCCGGCGCGCAAATGACGGTCGACGCGAGCGGTGGATACGGGCACGTCAGCTTTGCCCATACCCTGGTCAACGACGGATATCTGTTTCTGCAGCAATCGGATTCCGGCGGCACCGAGGCCGCGACCCTGACGGTGGGGACGCTGGTCAACCACCTCGAATTGGCGTCTGACAGCCTAAATGCGGCGTCGGCCAGCCACGTCATCGCCGGAGACGTCGTCAATGACGGCAAACTGTGGATCTACCACGACCTGACCATCACCGGCGACCTGACCAGTTCCGGCACGATTTCGACCAATGCGGGCGAAACGCTGTCGGTGCACGGGGACGTGTGGGCCTCGTCGACCGATCATGTGATCGGCACGGGGACGATCGACGTCGCTGCCGGCCACGTCTTCCACAACGACGGCAACATCGACCCGTACCTGTACAACAGCACGCTCGGCGGAACGCTGCACTTCAACGGCGACCTGGCCCTGGGCGACAGCTCCGACCTGGCCCTGCGCATCAACTCGTCCGTCGACTATGACCACCTCTATGTCAGCGGCGCGGCCACCCTGAATGGCACCCTGGACATCACCCTGTCGACCACACCGGGCAACGGCACTTCGTATTCGCTGCTCAACTGGGGTTCGGCGACCGGGACGTTCGACGCCATCAACGGAATCGACGATCCGACCGGCGCCTACCTGCTCGATCCCACGTTCGGCAGCAACGGCCTGACCTTGGTTTCGCATACCCGCTCCGCGACGGCGACCCTGACAGACGACACCCTGATCGGCACGTCGGCGGCCGACTATTTCGCCGGGCGCGCCGGCAACGATACGATCTTCGGCAACGGCGGCGCCGACGTCATCGCCGGCGACAGCGGCGACGACCACGTCCATGTCAGCGACACCAACTTCCACTTCCTGGACGGCGGCTCGGGCAACGACACCCTGCACCTGGACGGGGCCGACGGCAGCACCTTCGACCTGACCGGGCTGCGCGCCGACATCGTCGAGCGGTTCGAGGCCATCGACCTGACCTTCGCCGGCGGCCAGACGGTGAAGCTGGACGCCGCCCACATCCTGGGCATGACCGAGGGCACCAACGGCCTGGCCAACGGCGCCCAGAACGCCATGGTCATCCTGGGCTCCAGCGCCGACCGGGTGAACCTGACCGACGCCGGCTGGACCGCGGGCCAGAACAACGTGCAGCTGGGCAACGTCACCGGCCACGAGAACTCGAGCTACACCCAGTTCGCCAACGCCGCCACCGGCGCGACGGTGTATGTCGAGAACACCATCGTCAACGCCGGCGGCGTCACCCACAGCTAGAACAGCTTCAGCGCTACGGGCACGCGGACCATCAGGCGCATGTCGGGGGCGTCGCGGGTGACGCCGACCCCGACATTGACGTTGAGCGCGGTGTCGGGCGTCATCTGCCAATTGACGCCGAAGGTCATCGAGCCGACGTTCAGCGACCCCGACTTGAAGCTGCCGGTATTGAAGTTGGTGGTGGTACCGCTGATGAAGTCCTCCTGGTAGCCGATGGAGAACGACACCTTCTCGTTCAGCGAGATGCCCATGCCGACGCCCAGGCGGACGGCCCCGCCGGGGTCGACCGAGTTGAGGTGCTGGGACGAGGTGATGTCCTTGTCGACGTTTTCCGAGAAGTTGTAGAGGTAGCCCAGGTTGGCGTAGAACACCGCCGGATCCGACGGGGCGATGACGGTCAGGCTGGGCTCGATGCCCCACGAGCCCGAGCCGGTGGCCAGCTCCTGCTCGACGCCGTTGAAGTCGCGCTTGACGTCGAATGGGCCGCGTCCCGTGGCGCTTTTCACCCTCAGGTTGGCGACGAAGAACGGCCAGCCGCCTTCGCCGTCGTTGATCTGGTAGTGCAGCGCGCCCTCGATGTCGCCCAGGTCCTCGTCGGTCAGGCTGTTGGTGGCGGCGACGTTGTTGGTCGACACGAAGGTGTTGGTGGTCTGGTCGTGCCGGTACATGAACGGCACGCGCAACTCGGCTTCCAGGCGGTTGGTGATGCCGTAGCGCAGGCCCAGGGTGGCGGTGACCGAGTCGCGGTCGGCCTGGCTGGCCTGGATGGTGCCGATCAGCGCGGTATCCAGAATGGCGACGCCGCCGACCACGAACTTGTTGACGTTGGAATGCTGGTATTCGACCGACGGCTCGATCACCAGCACGCCTTCGCGGGTCAGCACGCCGGGCTTCTCGGGCTCGGGCGGCGGGTCGGCAACCGCGGCCTGCTGCGGCTGCGCGGGGTCGTCGCCATTGGCCTGGACGGGGATCGCCTTGGGCCGCTTGTGGGCCGGTTGCGGCGCCTGGGTAAGGGACACCGGGGTCAGCCACCACGGCTGTCCGGCCTCGGCGGCCCCGGCATGCCCGGCTAGGCCGGCGACCAGTCCCAGTCCGGCGGTGGCCCGCAGCAGTGTCTTGCTCATCACGTTGTCACCTCGGTCATGGCAGGGTGGCGGGGGTGGCCCGTCCGGTGCCCGAACCATAGCCCCCCTTCATCGACCAAAGTTCGTCGCAAGAGCCATATATGGCAGACGTCATCATTACTGATGACTTCTATATCCAGCCTGTTCACGGACGGATGAGGACTTTGGCGTGTTTCGCCGGACGGGGCAGGGGTGGGGGTAATGGCGGCACATTCGCCACCGCGCCGGAACTGTGCGACTAAGCCGGTCGAGGCGGCTTCCGCCCAAGTGGAGTGGCGGCATAAGGCGTGGGCACGAAAGCGCGTATCCTCACTCCGAAAGATGGTGTGAAAGCCGGCCGCCGGTCTGCAACACTGTCCATGCCTCAGCAAAGGACAGGAAGTCGATGTCGGCCCATACTCCGGGCGTCGGAGAAATAACCAAGGACATGCTCACGGATCTGGGTGCCGAATATTTGGCGGCCCTGGTGATGGAGTGGCTGGCCGTCGACCCTGCCCTGGCCGAGCGGCTGCGGCCGGCGCTGGCCGCCCGTCAGGCCGATCGCATCGACGCCGGCGAACCGTCCATGGTGGGGCGCAGCCCGGCGATGCTGAAGCTGTTCGACACCATCCGCAAGGTCGCCGCCACCGAGGCCCCGGTGCTGATCACCGGCGAAAGCGGCACCGGCAAGGAGCTGGCGGCCATCGCCGTCCACCGCCGCTCGATCCGTGCCGGCGCCCCGTTCGTGCCCATCAACTGCGCCGCCCTGCCGAAGACCCTGGTCGCCTCGGAGCTGTTCGGGCACGAGAAAGGGGCGTTCACCGGCGCCGACCAGCGCCGCATCGGCCGCATCCAGGCTGCCGACAAGGGCACCTTGTTCCTGGACGAGATCGGCGACCTGCCGCTGGACATGCAGGCCAACCTGCTGCGCTTCCTGCAGGAAAGCACCATAGACCGGGTCGGCGGCCACCATCCCATCAAGGTCGACGTGCGGGTGATCGCCGCCACCAACGTGCCGCTGCGCCGCGCCGTCGCCGAAGGCCGCTTCCGCGAGGACCTGTTCTTCCGCCTGAACGTGCTGACCATCGAGATGCCGCCGCTGCGCGAGCGCGGCGAGGACATCGATACCCTGGCCGCCCACTTCGTCGCCAAGTTCGCCCGCGAGGCGGCCAAGGCCATCCGCGGCATGTCGCCCGACGCGGTGGCGCTGGTCCGGCGCTATGGATGGCCCGGCAACATCCGCGAACTGATCGCCACCGTGCGCCGCGCCGTGGTGATGGCCGACGGCCCCCTGATCCGCGCCGACGACCTGGCCCTGCCCGAAGAGCCGGGCGGCGGCGGGGCGTCGCTGGACGATGCGCGGCGCGAGATGGAGGGCAACCTAGTCCGCCAGGCCCTGGCGGCGCATCGCCACAACATCAAGCGCACCGCCGAACACCTGGGGGTGTCGCGGGTGACGCTGTACCGGCTGATCGACAAGTACGGGATCGTGCTGGACCGGGGTGGCGGCCCCTGATCTCACCCGTTGGGCAGCCGCACGACGCCGAACCAGTAGTCGGCGGTGGTGCGGATGGCGTGGAACAGGTGGTCGACGTCCACCGGCTTGGTGATGAAGCTGTTGGCTCCCAGGCCGTAGGCCTGCTGGACGTCGCGTTCCACCTCGGAGGTGGTCAGCACCACCACCGGGATGGTGCGCCAGCGCGCATCGGCCCGCAGCTTGCCCAGGAAGGTCGGGCCATCCATGCGCGGCATGTTGAGGTCCAGCAAGATCAGGTCGGGACGCGGATGCCCGGACTGGCCCTGGTCGGCCGATTCGAGATAGGCCAGCGCGGCGACGCCGTCGACCACGTGGTGCAACTCGGCGAATATCTTGCCCTGGGTCAGTGCATATCGGACCAGCTCGGCATCGGCCAGCTCATCCTCGACCAACATGATCTGGAAGGGTTCGGACTTGGCTGCGGTCATCGACTGGTCACCAGCGGCACGGGTGGGTTCCCCCATTCAGGGTACATGCTAACGTCATAGCCTGCGCCGGCTGTCGCGGTCAATCAGAACAGGAAGTCTTCGGCGGAAACCGGCGCAGGTGCGGCCTCGGCCTCGTCGCCGGCGAACAGGGCGTGGATGACCCGCTCGCTGGCCATGGTGTAGCGGCCTTCCAGAAGGCGCAGCACATGGTTGCGCATTTCGCCCAGGCGCGGGTCGGTTGGATCGGCCTCGCCGGCGGTGCGTTCCAGCCGCTGGGCGACCCGGCGCAGGCGAGCGGCAAGGCCGGCATGGTCGGCAATGCGCCGGCTGGCGCTTTGCAGGTGGTTGGCGGCGCTGCCGCCGTTGTCGACCAATCGGGCCAGCGCGGTTGCCAGCTCGCCGCCGGCGTCGTCGAACACCGACACCGCGGCGCGCATGGCGGTGGTGATGTCGTCCAGGCCGTTGCCGGTGGCGCGCTCTTCCCACTGCTTTTCCATGGAATCGGCGGCCGCGGCGATGGAGTCCAGCCGCTGCATCAGTCCGCGCGAGTCGTCGACGGTGCGGTTGGCATAGGCGCGCAGTTCCTGGGCGATGACCGAAAGCGCCCGGCCCTCGCTGCCCAGGCGGCCGCATTTCAAGGTGGCGTTCAGGCCCATCAGGCGCATGTCGACCTCGATGGAGCGCACGGCCTCGACGTTGCGCAGCATGGCCTCGACCGCGGTGCCGACGGCCGAGACCACCCGCTCGATTTCGCCGCGCGCCTCGCCGTAGCGGTCCATCAGGGCGCCTGCCTTCTCGACCTCGTCGCCCAGTTCCTCGAGGAAGGATCCGCCATGGCCGCCGCCATAGGCCTCGGCGCCTTCGCGGCGCATGGCCTCGGTCTCGCCCATCAGCCCGGTCAGGCTGTCGGACAGCCGCGCGGCCTCGGCTTCCAGTTCGTCGGCGGTACGGGTCAGCTGGGCGGCCTGCAGGCGCGAGACCTCGGCGATCAGCAGCTTGCGCTCGTCGGCCGACAGGTCGCTGCCGGCGGCCATGGCCTTGTCGACCAGTTCGAAGGCCTCGCACACGTGCTCGATGCGCTGGCGGGTGATGTCGCCGATCTGCAAGGCCATGACCGCGGCGCCGACCCGCTGGCCGACGCGGGCGGATTCCTCGGCCAGGCGGGCAACCGCTTCGGCCGAGCGGCTGCGGTGGTCGACCAGCGAAGCCAGCCCGGCGTCGATGCGCCCGCCGACGGTGCCCAGGGATTCCCTGTGGGTGCGCTGGAACTCCTGCTGCTCGGCCTGGGCGGAGCGCACCAGGGCGGTCAGCTGGTCCAGCTCGCGCTGCATGGCGTCCAGGCCTTCCTCGGCCACCGTGGCCAGCCGGCCGATCTCGCGGGTGAACACCGAGAAGTCCATGTCGCGGGCGCGGATGTGGGCGGCCTCGACCTTGGCGTTGACGGCCAGGACCTTGACCTCGCCGATGGTCTTGCGCAAACGGCCGACATTGCCGGCGATGCCGGCGGCCAGGCTGGTGATGTGTTCCAGTTCGCCGGTGGCCGCCTGGGTGTGGGCCAGCTCGCCGATGCGCCGGGCCGCGGCCTGCAGCTCGCCCACCGAGGTGGTCAGGCGGTCGTCGTCCAGCCTTTGCGCCAGGGCCCCGAATTCGCCGGTGATGGCCGACAGCGACTGCACCACCCGGCCAAGGGTTTCACCTAGTTCGGTGAACACGCCCTCGATGGGCGACACCGCTTGGCGGAGTTCGGCAATGGCCTCGGCGGCAAAACCGTCGGTCTGCGTCTGGGACATCCGATTCTCCGCGGGTCGACGACAGGGGCAGTATCCACCGGGAACCAAGCCCCGGCAAGTCGTGCGCTGTGACTACAGCTCCGCCAGCCGGGCGGGGTCCAGGTTCCACCCCGCCACCGTCCAGCCGCCCTCCGAGCGGTCCAGCACGCCCATGTGCCCGGTCTTCAACTGCAGGGTCGTCCCCGCGGGCACCGTGGCGCCCAGCACCTCGGGGGCGAAGCGCAGGATACCGTTGCTGGACACCAGCAGGGGCAGGGCGCCGCCCTTGCCCTCGGCCATGTCGGCCAGCAGCGAGGCCAGGGCGCCGACCACGTCGGCCCGGGTGCTGCCCCATCCGGCACCTTCGGGCCAGCGGTCGTGCTTCTGCCAGGCTTCCATCAGCTCGGCATGGCCGGGGATGGCCTGGATCTCCTCGCTGCTCTTGCCCTCCCACACGCCGTAGTCGACCTCGTCCAGGCGGCCATCGATGCGGCGGTCGGCGATGCCCAGCTCGGCGGCGACGATGTCGGCGGAGACCCGCGTGCGCTTGAGGTTGCCCGAGACGGCGCAGGTGGGCACCAGCCCGGCCGCCTTCAGGCCGGCGGCGACGGCGTGCGCCTGCTCCAGGCCCTTCTCGACCAGCGGCAGGTCCGAGCGCCGCCCGACCCACACCACCCGGTCGTCGGGGCCGAAGGTGTTGCCGTGGCGGACGACCAGGATGCGGGAGGGAGCGCCGCTCACGGGACCAGCTCGCCCTGGGCCGCGATGATGGCCTCGATCTCGGGGATGTCCTCGGGCGCGTCGACCGAGCCGTGGGTGCGGCCCTTGTAGTCGACCAGCACCACCTGGATGGGGATGCCGTTTTCCAGCGCGCGCAGCTGCTCCAGCTGCTCGGCCTTCTCCAGCGGCGTCTGTTCCAGCGTCGCCAACTCGCCCAGGGCCTTCAGCGAATAGCCGTAGATGCCGATGTGGCGATGCACCGGCGGCGGCTTGGTTTCGTCGACGATGCGCAGGTAGGGGATGATGCCCTTCGAGAAGTAGAGCGCATGGCCGAACTTGTCCATGCACACGGTGGTGCCGCTGGTCGGGCTCTGGCTCTTCAGCCGGCGCAGGTCGGCCAGGGTCTCCCAGGTCAGCGCCACTGCGGCGGTGACCATCGAGATGGACGGGTCCTTGTGGAAGGCGTCGACCAGGGCCTGGACCACCCACGGCGGCGTCAGCACGGCGTCGCCCTGCAGGTTGACCACGGCGTCGTGCTTGGCGCCGATGCGGCCCATGGCCTGCCAGACGCGCTCGGTGCCGTTCTCGCAGGCCGGATCGGTCATGATGGTCTCGGCGCCGAAGCTGTGCGCGTGGTCGGCGACGCGCTGGTCGTCGGTGGCGACATAGACGGCGCTGACGCCGTTCACCGCCTTGGCGATGCGCCAGACGCGCTCGAGCAGGCTGATGCCCTTGATGGCGACCATGGGCTTGCCGGGCAGGCGGCGCGACCCGAAGCGGGCGGGAATGACGATGGCGATGTCCATGGTGCTCTCCGGTGATGGCTGGCGTCCGCGTATCACACGCGGGTCAGGAAGTCGAGATAAGCGCCGGGGCCGGGATAGGCGGCGCGCCAGGAGGGAACGGTTTCGGTGTGCGTCGGCGCCGCCGGCCCGCGCGAGGACTCGAAATTGAAGGTGCGCAGCAGCCACAGGCGCTCGTAGGCGGCCAGGCGGGCCGGGTGGATCGGTTCGGCGGCGGCCCCGTCGTAGCCGTCGCGGAAGGCCTGGTAGAGGCCGGCGTCGTGGACCAGGCGGCCGTCGGCGTCCAGCGCGGTCCAGTACTTCATCTTGACCATGTCCAGTTCCGGGCAGTCGACCACCCAGTTGTCCCAGTCGATGACCTTGAGGCCTTCCGGGGCGACCAGGATGTTGGCGCCCGAATAGTCGTTGTGGACCAGGCACGGGCGGCCGGCGGGAATGGCGTCCAGGTCGACCGCGCCCAGGCGCAGCAGCAGTTCGGGCGGCAGTCGCGGCGCGGCCTCGGCCAGCTCGTGCTCCCAGGCGGTGCGGAAGCGCTGCTGCCAGTCCTGGGCATGGCGGTCGATGGCGAACAGGTCCTGGTAGAAGTTCTCGAATCCGAGCCGGTGCAGGCGGGCCAGCTCGACCCCGGCCTGGGCGTAGCGCTCAGGCGTCGGCACCCGCCACAGGGCATCGCCGTCGATCCACTCGAACAGGAAGAACGGGCAGGGGAATTCGGTGCAAGACCAGTCGTAGTAGAGGATCGGCCGCACCCAGGCGTGGCCCACATGCTTGCCCACCGGGCTCGACAGGGCGCCGTCGACGATGCGGCGAAGGGTGGCGTCGCCGATGGAGCCGCTGCCGTAGGACAGCAGCAGGACGGCCAGCACCTCCTTGATGACGTCGCGCTCGTAGCGGAAGTGGCGCGCGTCGACGGTGATGCGCGCGCCCAGTCGCCGGCCGGCGTATCCCAGTTCGAGCACCCGGTTGATGTTGCCCGAGATGCGGCCCAGCACCTGGGGGGCGCCGCTGCCGCCGATCAGGCGCTCCAGCACCGGGGCGAGCAGGGCGATGAAGCGGTCTTCGTCGAACGATGGCGGCTGGGTCATCGGGAGATTTCTGGGTTCCTTCCAAGGACGGCTACTGTAATATTGGCCGTCCTCGCGAGTCGAGCGCTCGCGCAGTGCGGCTTCATTGTCTGCCGTGTGGCCACCACACAGCGGCCGTCGAGGCCGCGGCCAAGGGCGCGGACGCGCCCGCCCGGCGAGGGCTTTATTGTTGAAGGAGGATTGATGCGGCTCAAGGGCAAGGTTGCGGTGATCACCGGCGGCAGCCGGGGTATCGGCCGGGCGATCGCGCTGGAATATGCGCGCGAAGGTGCGGCAGTGGCCGTGGGCTATTCCGAGCGGGCGGACGCCGCCGCCGAAGTGGTGGCCGAGATCGCCAAGGCCGGCGGCAAGGCCATGGCGGTGGCCATGGACGTGCGCAACCGCGACCAGGTGAAGAAGGCCTTCGCCGAGGTGGAAAAGGCCTTCGGCGGCATCGACATCCTGGTCAACAACGCCGGCATCAACAACCGCTGCTTCTTCCTCGAGACCACCGACGAGGACTGGGACCGCATCATGGACGTCAACCTCAAGGGGCCGTTCCGCTGCTCCCAGGAGGTGTTCCCCTACATGATCAAGCGGGGCGGCGGGCGCATCGTCAACATCAGCTCGGTCGCCGGCCAGTACCACGGCCCCAAGACCGTGCACTACGCCGTGTCCAAGGCGGGCCTGAACAGCCTGACCGCGGTCACCGCCCGCTATGGGGCCGAGCACAACATCCTGGTCAACGCCGTCGCGCCCGGCATCATGTGGACCGAGCAGACCGCCGACGAACTGGCCGGTCCCGACGGCGACAAGATCGTCGCCATGACCCTGCAGAAGCGCGCCGGGCAGCTGTCCGACGTGGCCTCGACCTGCGTGTTCCTGGCCTCGGACGAGCAGAGCTACATCACCGGCCAGGTGATCAGCGTCGCCGGCGGCGCGGTGCTGCCCTGACATGGACATCGCAACCCTGAAGGCCCGCCTGAAGGCGGACCAGCCGGTCTATGGCACCTGGTCGCATCTGGACCACACCACGGTGGTCGAGATCATCGGTGCCGCGGGCATGGACTTCATCGTCTTCGACATGGAGCACGGCCCGCACTCGTTCTCGGACCTGCCGTCGCTCTATTGCGCGGCGGAAGCCCACGGCATGCTGCCGGTGACCCGGGTGCCGTCGGGGCACAACTCCAACATCCTGCGCGTGCTCGATTCCGGCACCAAGGGGGTGATGGTGCCCCACGTCGAGGACGCCGCCGCCTCGGCCGGGTACCTGAAGCAGATGCGCTACGGCGGCCCGGCGTCGCGTGGGATGGCGACGCTGACCCGCTGCTCCATGTTCGACATCAAGAACGAGAAGAGCCACGTCGAGCGCCAGGCCCCCAACGTGCTGTCGATCCTGATGATCGAGGACCGCAAGGCCCTGGCCGAGCTGGACGACATCTGCCGCCTGCCGGGCCTGGACGTGGTGTTCATCGGCAACTACGATCTGGCCCAGGACTTGGGGATGGTGTGCAGCTACGACGACCCCGAATTCGGGGCGCTGTACCGCGACATGGTGCGGCGCATCCGCGGCCACGGGCTGGCGGTGGGCGGTTATGCCGGGTCGCCGGCGGTGGTGCCGCAGCTGCTTGAGATGGGGCTGCGCTTCATCACGCTGTGCGTCGACGGCGGCATCCTGCGCAAGGCCTACGAGGACTGGCTGGCCCAGCTGCCGGGGAGGGGATGAGCCGCATGGCCAAGCGCGTCTCGGTCATCGTTCGCACCCGCAACGAGGAGACCTGGATCGACCACTGCCTGAACATGCTGTTCAAGCAGGACTATCCCGATTTCGAAGTGGTCGTGGTCGACAACAAGAGCACCGACCACACCCTCGAGATCGTGCGGCGCTATCCCGTCGCCGCCCTGGTCGAGATCGAGAACTACCTGCCCGGCCTGTCCTTGAACGAGGGCATCCGCCGCTCGACCGGCGACTATCTCGCCTTCATCTCGGCCCACTGCATTCCCCAGCGCCCCGACTGGCTGTCCATGCTGGTCCAGGGGTTCGAGGTCGAGGACAAAATCGCCGGCGTCTATGGCCGCCAGCTGCCGCTGGCGTTCTCGCGCGAGTACGACAAGCGCGACCTGCTGACCACTTTCGGGCTGGACCGCCGGGTGCAGGTCAAGGACTACTTCTTCCACAACGCCAACTCGATGGTGCGCCGCGAGATGTGGGAGAAGTTCCCCTTCGACGAGGCGGCGACCAACATCGAGGACCGGCTGTGGGGCAAGGCGGTGACCGAGGCCGGCTGGCGCCTGCTCTACGAGCCCGAGGCCGCCGTCTACCACCACCACGGCATTAACCAGGGCGGCGACCCCACCCGGGCCATGGGCGTGTCGTCTATGCTGGACAAGCTGGAGACCGACATCGTCGCCGACCTGCCGCACTCGCTGCGGCCCGAGAACACCAACGTGGTGGCGGTGGTGCCGGTGCTGGGCGAGCCGCGCGAGCTGCAAGGCGCCGACCTGTTCGGCGAGTTGCTGCGCCAGATGGGCCAGTCGCGTTACGTCCGCACCGTGTACGCCATCGGCGAATCGGACAAGGTGCGCAAGGCCTGCGACAAGCACGGCATCCACTACATCGAGCGGCCCGAGACGCTGCAGTCGCGCGAACGCACCCTGGGCGACGCCCTGCGCTATGCCCTGCAGCAGATCGAGGCCCGCGACGACTTTCCGCAGACCATCCTGTACGCCAACTACCTGTGCCCGTTCCGCCCCGCCGGCCTGTTCGACGAGCTGGTGACCGAGCTGCACTACAAGGGCCTGGATTCGGTCTTCGCCGGCTATGTGGACTACAACGACCACTGGCTGTGTCCCCATGCCGGGGTGTACGAGCGGGTGTCGGAAAGCCTGCGTCCCGGCCCTGAGCGGCCGCGGCTGTACCGCTCGCTCTACGGGGTGGGCTGCGCCACCCGCTCGACCGCCATCCGCCGCGGCCAGCTGGTCGGCGACAAGGTCGGCATCGTGCCGGTCGACGAGCACATCTACACCCTTCGCTGCACCGACGAGCGCCCGCTGCCGGGCGAGGCGACCCACGAGGACACCTCGCTGATCGGCTGGACGGCGCAACTGTTCCTCAAGGAGTTCCGCCCGTGATCATCGTTCCCGTCCAGGCACTCGAAGACCTGCTGGTCCGCACCTTCCGCGCCTATGGCGCCACCGCCGAGGAAGCCACCGAGGTGGTCGGCCAGCTGATGGAGGCCAGCCTTACCGGGCACGACAGCCACGGCGTGCTGCGCGCCCCCTGGTACATGGAGAAGATCGAGGCCAAGGAGCTGCTGCCCCAGGCCGAGATCAAGGTGGTCACCGAGACCTCGACCACCGCCATCGTCGACGGCGGCTGGGGCTTCGGCCAGCCGGCCTCGCGCCGCGCCATGACGCTCTGCATCGAAAAGGCGCGCGAGCACGGCATCGCCTGTGTGACCGTGCGCAACGCCAACCACATGGGGCGGGTCGGCTTCTACACCAGCATGGCTGCCGACAACGACATGATCGGCCTGGGCTGCGTCAACCTGCACGGCGCGTCCCCTTGCGTCGCCGCCTTCGGCGGCGTCGACCGCCGGCTGCCGACCAACCCGTTCTCGGTGTGCTTCCCCACCGACCGCGAGCCGCACTTCCTGATGGACATGACCACCTCGGTGGTCGCCGAGGGCAAGCTGCAGGTGCGCCGCAACCTGGGCCAGAAGGCCGAGCAGGGGTGGATCATCGACCACTACGGCAACGCCACCACCGATCCCTGGGACTTCTACAACGACCCCGTGGGCGCGCTGCTGACCTTCGGCGGCCCGGTGGCGTACAAGGGTTATGCCCTGTCCATGGCGGTGGAAGGCCTGGCCGGCGGCCTGTCGGGGGCGCCGTGCTCGAACCCCGACGCCAAGCGCCACGGCAATGCCTGCTGGTACACCGCCATCCGCATCGACGCCTTCGTCGACCCGTCCGAGTTCCGCCGCAACACCGGCAAGATGATCGACCACATGAAGAGCTCGCGCAAAGCCGCGGGCGTCGGCGAGATCCTCTATCCGGGCGAGCCCGAGCGCCGCAAGCGCACCGCGCGGCTGGTCGACGGCGTGCCCATCGACCCCTTCACCTGGGAGTGGCTGGACCGCATGTGCGCCAAGGTCGGCATCAAGCTCGCCGACTGCCCGCATTCCCGCACCGACCAGGCCGTGGCGGTGCAGTAGAGCCTATTACACCGCAACCGCCCGCACGAAGTCCTTGGCCACCATCTTCAGGATGGACATGGTGAAGGGCTCGAGCAGGCGGACGCGGTCGGGGGTGAAGAAGCCGACCTCGGCGGCGTTGAAGAAGACGAAGCCGAGGAAGGTGTCGGCGGTGCCGATGGGCACCGTCATGCTGGACCGCAGGCCGGCCGTGCGCAGGGCCGCCGTGTGGTTGGCCGAGGCCGAGCCGTAGTTGGCCAGGTCGTCGACGATGCGCACCCCCGTTCCGCCCGAGGCCAGCACCGCCAGTGAGGGTACGGTCGACAGCCGCACCTCGTACTCGTCGAGCGGGTCGTAGTCCAGGTTGGCCGAGCTGAAGGTGCGCAGGATGTCGTCGTGGGCGTCGTAAAGCGCCACCGACACTCGGCTCAGCGGCGCAAACCCCGGCAGCCGGCGTATCTCGGCCAGCAGCAGGGCCAGCTTATCTCCCAGCAGTTGCCGTGCTCGATCGGGCATGGACTCGTGTCGACCCCGCTTCGGTTGGTCCGGCGGAAGTCTGCTGTCTGGACGGTCGGAATACAATAGGTATGGCTACGAAGTCACAGGGCGAAGCGTGACGCCGCGACCAGGCCTGCGATGGCTGCGGTGGCCAGCCAGGCGACGACCGTCATGGGATCGGTCGGCCGGCCGGGGGACCAGTTGTCGTTGGCGGGAGCGGGCAGCCGTCGGGGGGGGGGGGGGGGGGGGGGCCCTGTTGGTGGGGGGGGGGGGGGGGCCGGGGGGGGGGGGGGGGCGGCGGCCCCCGCCCCTCGGGATTGCTGCGGGTCTGGTGCCGCTCAGCCACGCTTGTCGAGCGGCACGTACTTGCGCGGCGCCGCACCGATGTACAGCTGGCGCGGACGGCCGATCTTCTGGTCGGGGTCGGTCAGCATCTCGTTCCACTGGGCGATCCAGCCGACGGTGCGGGCCAGCGCGAACAGGCTGGTGAACATCGAGGTCGGGATGCCCATGGCGCGGAAGATGATGCCCGAATAGAAGTCGACGTTCGGGAACAGCTTGCGCTCGACGAAGTAGGGGTCCTCCAGCGCGATGCGCTCGAGTTCCATGGCCAGCTGCAGCAGGGGCTCGTCGCGCATGCCCAGCTCGTCCAGGACCTCGTGGCAGCTCTGCTGCATGATCTTGGCGCGCGGGTCGTAGTTCTTGTAGACCCGGTGGCCGAAGCCCATCAGGCGGAACGGATCGTTCTTGTCCTTGGCGCGGGCCAGGAATTCGGGGATGCGGTCCTTGGTGCCGATCTGGTTCAGCATCTGCAGCACCGCCTCGTTGGCGCCGCCGTGTGCCGGGCCCCACAGCGAGGCGATGCCGGCGGCGATGCAGGCGAACGGGTTGGCGCCCGACGAGCCGGCCAGTCGCACGGTCGAGGTCGAGGCGTTCTGCTCGTGGTCGGCATGCAGGATCAGGATGCGGTCCATGGCGCGTGCCAGGACCGGGCTGACCTTGTATTCCTCGCACGGGGTGGCGAACATCATGTGCAGGAAGTTCTCGGCATAGGACAGCGCGTTCTTCGGATAGATGAACGGCTGGCCCATGGAGTACTTGTACGCCCACGCCACGATGGTCGGCATCTTGGCGATCAGCCGGTAGCTGGCGATCATCCGCTGGTGCGGGTCGTTGATGTCGATGGAGTCGTGGTAGAACGCCGCCATGGCACCGACGACGCCGCACATCACCGCCATCGGGTGCGAGTCGCGGCGGAACCCGCGGAAGAAGAAGCTGATCTGCTCGTGCAGCATCGAGTGCCGGGTAATGTCGCGCTCGAACTTGCCCTTCTGCTCGGCGTTGGGCAGCTCGCCCTTGAGGATCAGGTAGGCGACTTCCAGGAAGTCCGAATTCTCGGCCAGCTCGTCGATGGCATAGCCGCGATGCAGCAGCACGCCCTCGTCACCGTCGATGTAGGTGATCGCCGACTTGCACGAGCCGGTCGAGGTGTAGCCCGGATCGTAGGTGAAGATCCCCTGGTCGGCATACAGGGCGCGGATGTCCATCACCTTGGGGCCGACGGTGCCCGACAGCAGGGGCATTTCGGTCTGCTTGCCGGTGGCGTTGTTGATCAGGGTAACCGTTTCTTTCGGTGCATTCGTCATGTCGATCCCCGTCTTTTCCACGTTTGAGTTCTTGATGCGTCAGGGCCGTTCCTGGCGGAGGGCGTCTCCGATGCGGCCCATTGTCTCGTCCCGCCCCAGCACCTCCATCACTTCGAAGATGGGGGGCGAAACAGAGGATCCGGTAAGGGCGGCCCGCAGGGGCTGCGCGACCTTGCCCAGTTTCTGGCCGCGGGCCTCGGCGAAGGTGCGCGCGGCTTCTTCCAGCGCGTCGCGACGCCATGCGTCGGCCTGGCCCAGCACTGCGGCGAAGTCGGCCAGCAGGGCGGCGGTGGCGGCGTCGGCCAGGGCGGCGGCGGCCTTGTCGTCGAGCGCCAGCGGACGGCGGGCGACGTAGAAGGCGGCCGAGGCGGCCAGCTCGACCATGGTTTTGGCACGGTCCTTCAGGCCGGTCATGCCGGCGCGGATGCGGGCGCGGCCCGCGTCGTCGACGGTGTGGTCGGCCGACAGCCGCTCGACCACCAGGGCGGTCAGGCGATCGTCGTCGGCCTCGCGCATGTAGTGGCCGTTGAGCGCGGTCAGCTTGGTGAAGTCGAAGCGCGACGGCGAGCGGCCGACCGAGTCCAGGTTGAACCACTCGGTCGCCTGCTCGGTCGAGATGATCTCGTCGTCGCCGTGGCTCCAGCCCAGGCGCAGCAGGTAGTTGCGCATGGCCTCGGGCAGGAAGCCCATTTCGGCATAGGCCTCGACGCCCAGCGCGCCGTGGCGCTTCGACAGCTTGGCGCCGTCGGGGCCGTGGATCAGCGGGATGTGGGCGAACTGCGGCACGTCCCAGCCGCAGGCCTTGTACAGCTGGTACTGGCGGAAGGCGTTGGTCAGGTGGTCGTCGCCACGGATGACGTGGGTGATGCCCATGTCGTGGTCGTCGACCACCACCGACAGCATGTAGGTCGGCGTGCCGTCGCCGCGCAGCAGCACCATGTCGTCGAGCTGCTGGTTGGCCACGCGCACCTCGCCCTGGACCAGGTCGGCGATGACGGTCTCGCCGTCGTTCGGCGCGCGCAGGCGAATGACCGGGTCGACGCCGGCCGGCGCCTCGGCCGGATCGCGGTCGCGCCAGACGCCGGGATAGCGCATGGGCAGGCCCTTGGCCTTCTGCTCCTCGCGGATGGCGGTCAGCTCGTCGGGGCTGCACCAGCAGCGATAGGCCTTGCCCTCGGCCAGCAGCTGGCGGGCGACTTCGGCGTGGCGGGCGGCGCGCGAGAACTGCATGACCGCGTCGCCGTCCCAGTCCAGCCCCAGCCAACGGATGCCGTCGAAGATCTTGGCCACCGCATCCTCGGTCGACCGCGCGCGGTCGGTGTCTTCGATGCGCAGGCAGAACTTGCCGCCGTGGTGGCGGGCGAACAGCCAGTTGAACAGGGCCGTGCGCGCTCCGCCGATGTGGAGGTAGCCGGTGGGCGAGGGGGCGAAACGGGTAACCACAGTCATGACGGCGCGCTCACCTCCTAAGCCGTGAGTAGCAGGGTGCGGCCTGTGTAGCATATTCTCGACGCCGTGACAGCCCGGTGTTGGGGGTGAATGGCACAAAACCCGCCCGAAGGGATAGGACGAATCCCAGCCCAAAGGCTAGGCCTGCAGATAGATGTGGGGATCGTCGGGCCCATCGTCGAGCGCCTTGTGGGCGAACGGGAGCGCTGGCCGCTGTGGCTGCCGGTTTTCCTGGGGCTGGGCATCGCCGTCTATTTCGGCCTGCCGGCCGAACCGCCACTGTGGCTGGGTGCTGTCATCCTTGGGTTGACACTGGGGCTGGTGGCGCTGGGGCGCCGCCAGGCGGTGGTGCTGTATCCCGGTCTGTGCGTGGCGGCCATGGCCTTGGGCTTCTTCGCCTCCGAGTGGCGCACCCACCAGGTGACGGCACCGGTGCTCGAACGGCGGGTGTCGGCCACGCTGGACGGCACCGTGGTCGAGGTCGAGATGCTGGCCGGCGGCGGGGCGCGCGCCTCGCTGGAACGGCTGTCCTTCGACAAGCCGCTGGACGCGGTGCCGGCGCGGGTGCGCATCCGCCTGTCGCCCAAGTCCCCGGTGCCCACCGCAGGCGACCGCGTCTCGGTGCGAGCGGTGCTGATGCCGCCGCCCCAGCCGGCGGCGCCGGGGGCCTATGACTTCGCCCGCCATGCCTTCTTCGACCGGTTGGGTGCGGTGGGGTACGCCATCGGCCCGACCCGGTCGCTGGCCTCGGCCGACCCCGACGGCTGGCGCGAGCGTGCCCGCCTGGGCGTTAACGACCTGCGTCACCGGTTGACGGCCCGCGTGCTGGCGGCGGTTCCCGGCGACGGCGGCGCGGTGACCGCCGCCCTGCTGACCGGCGAGCAGGAGGCCATTTCCAAGCCGATGATGCAGGCCTACCGCGATTCGGGCCTGGCCCACATCCTGTCGATCTCGGGACTGCACATGTCGCTGGCCGCCGGGCTGGTGTTCTTCGTCATCCGCGGTGCGCTCGCCCTGTGGCCGGCGGTGGCGCTGCGCTGGCCGATCAAGAAGTGGGCGGCCTTGGTGGCCATCCTGGCGACCTTCTTCTACATGCTGCTGGCCGGCTCGCCGGTTCCGGCCCAGCGTTCGTTCTTGATGACGGGCATCGTGCTGGTGGCGGTGCTGCTGGACCGCGTCGCCATTTCCATGCGCATGCTGGCCTGGGCCGCCGCCGGGGTGGTGCTGTGGGAGCCCGAGGAGCTGATCGGCCCCAGCTTCCAGATGTCGTTCGCCGCCGTGTGCGCCCTGATTGCCGCCTACGAGGTGCTGACGCCGCGCCAGGGCGCCTGGCGGCACCAGCATCCGGGCTTCATGTGGGGCGCCGGCCTCTACGTCTTCGGCGTGGTGGTCTCCACCCTGGTCGCGGGCAGCGCAACCGCGGTTTACGGCATCTTCCACTTCAACCGCTTCGCCGTGTGGTCGGTGGCCGCAAATGCCATTGCGGTGCCGTTGACCGGCTTCTGGGTGATGCCGTGGGCGCTGCTGGCCTTCCTGTTGATGCCGCTGGGGCTCGAGGCCTGGGCCCTGGTGCCCATGGGCTGGGGTTGCGAGGGTGTCAACCAGGTTGCGGTGTGGGTGGCCGGCTGGCCGGCCGCCGCCATAACCCTGCCGCCGCTGCCGGTATGGGGCATGGGCCTGTTCACCCTGGGCCTGTTGTGGCTGTGCCTGTGGCGGACCCGCTGGCGGCTTTGGGGCGTGCCGGTAATGGTCGCGGCGCTGGCGTCCATGGCGATCAACGACCCGCCCGACCTGCTGGTCGACAGCCACGGCGAGGCCTTCGGCCTGCGCACCCTGGCCGGTGAGCTGCTGACCAACCGCAAGGGCGGCAAGATCCTGCGCGAGACCTGGGTCCGCCGCGCCGGCCCCGAATCGCCCGAACGCTGGCCCAAGGCGGGGGCGTCCGGCGACGGGTCGTTGCGCTGCGACGAGCTGGGCTGCGTATGGCGGGCCAAGGGCCATACGGTGGGCCTGGTGCTGGACGACGACGCCTTGGCCGAGTCGTGTGCCGGCAACGAGCTGGTGGTCAGCTCGGTTCCCGTCCGCCACGCCTGCCGCGGCGCCCGGTGGGTGGTCGACCGCTTCGACCTGTGGCGGGAAGGCGCGCATGCCATCTGGCTGATCGAGAACGGCGGCATCCGTGTGGAAACGGTCGCCGGCTGGCAGGGTGACCGCCCTTGGAGCCACCATCCCAAGCGGCGCAAAAAGCAGGCCGAACCGGTACAGCCGACGGCGACGGCCGAGGAGGAGTGAGCTCGGGGGTGGCGGGGCGAGCTGGAGGGCAGGGTACCCGCTAGGAGAACCTCTCCACGCCCAGCCCGTCCACGCTGATCTCCGGCTCCCGACCGGCGATCAGGTCGGCCAGGACCTTCCCCGAGCCGCAGGACATGGTCCAGCCCAGGGTGCCGTGGCCGGTGTCCAGCCACAGGTTGTCGATGGGGCTGCGGCCCAGGATCGGCACGCTGTCGGGGGTCACCGGGCGCAGGCCCGCCCACGGCTCGGCCTGCTCGAAGTCGCCGCCGTCGGGAAACAGCCGGCGTGCCTTGTCGAGGACCACCTTCCAGCGCCTGGGGTTCAGGCTGGGGTCCCAGCCGGCCATTTCGGCGGTACCGGCGACGCGCAGGCGCTCGCCCAGGCGGGAGAACACCAGCTTGTTCTCGTCGTCGGTGATCGACACCGTCGGCGCGCCCCCGTGTCCGCCCACCGGCACGGTGACCGAATAGCCCTTGGCCGGCACGATCGGCAGGTTCAGCCCCAACGGCCGGGCGAGCAGGGGGCTGTAGCTGCCGGCGGCCAGCACATAGGCGTCGCCGGTGATGGTGCCGCGGTCGGTGACCACGCCGTCGATGCGGCTGCCGGCACGGGCCAGGCCCAGCACGGTGGTCTCGGTGCGGAAGGTCACGCCCCGCTCCATCGCCAACGCCGCCAAGCCCGCGGTGAACCTGTGGGCGTCGCCGCTTTCGTCGTCGGGGGTGTGGATGCCGCCGGCCAGCTGGCCGGCCACCGCGGCCAGCGCCGGCTCGATGCCCACGCAGCCTTCGCGGGTCTGCACCACCCGGGGCAGGCCGTGGCGGTTCATCAGCTCGGCAGCCTGGCAGGCGTGCTCGAACTCGCGCCCGTCGCGATAGACGTGCAGGATCCCCTTGGTGCGCTGGTCGTACTGGATGTCCGTCTCGGCGCGCAGCTCCTGCAGGCAGCGGCGCGAATAAAGCGCGATGCGCAGCGTGCGCTCGGTGTTGACCGCCGTGCGGCCGGGCGGGCAGTTGGCCAGGAACTTCAGCCCCCACAGCCACAGCGCCGGGTCCCAGCGGGTCCAGCGGAACAGCAGCGGCGCGTCCTCGCGGCCCAGCCATTTGAGGATCTTGCGCGGGGTAGACGGATTGGCCCACGGCTCGGCATGGCAGGCCGAGACCTGGCCGCCGTTGGCGAAGCTGGTCTCGAGGCCGGCCCCGGGGCGGCGGTCGATCACCGTCACCTCGTGTCCGTCCTTGGCCAGGTACCAGGCGGCGGCCGTTCCGACCACCCCGGCGCCGACAACCACGACCCGCACAGTCGGTCTCCGTAAGTCAGGGAGCCAACCATCTAATCCACCCCGGCCCGGATGGCAAACGGCGATTCGTCGGGGGTGGAAAGGCTTGCGGCCCAATGTTGCATTTCCATGCTTTTCGCCTACCCTGTCGGCATGAGCGGATTCGAATTGCTGACCGTCGGACAGATGTACACGGCCGACACCCACGCTGCGGAAGCAGGCGTCCCCGGCGAGCGTCTGATGGAGGCCGCCGGCTGGGCCGTCGCCCGCGAGGTGCGCCGCCGCTTTCCCCGCAGCCGGGTCGCCGTCTTGTGCGGGCCGGGCAACAACGGCGGCGACGGCTTCGTCGCGGCTCGCCTGCTGGCCCGCCAGGGCTGGCCGGTCAAGCTGGCGCTGTTGGGCCTGCCCGAAGCGCTGAAGGGCGACGCGCGGACCATGTTCGAGCGCTGGCAGGGCGAGACCCTGCCGCTGTCGCCAGGCGCCATCAACAACGTCGACGTGGTGGTCGATGCCCTGTTCGGGGCCGGCCTGGCCCGGCCGCTGGACGGCATGGCCCGCGCCGTGGTCGAGGAAATCGCGCTGCGCAAGCTGCCGGTGGTGGCCGTCGACATGCCGTCGGGCGTGCACGGCGACACCGGCGAGGCCCTGGGGGTGGCGCCGCGGGCGGTGGCCACCGTCACCTTTTTCCGCAAGAAGCCCGGCCACTGCCTGCAGCCCGGCCGCGACCTGTGCGGCGAGGTGGTGGTCGCCGACATCGGCATTCCGCCCTCGGCGATGGCGGCCGTGCAGCCTGCCACCTTCGAGAACGCGCCAGGTTTGTGGGCCCTGCCCAGCCCGGGCGCCGAGGCGCACAAGTACGACCGCGGCCACGTGCTGGTGGTCGGCGGCGACATCATGACCGGCGCCACCCGCCTGGCCGCCCGCGCCGCCCGCCGGGCCGGCGCCGGGCTGGTCACCATCACCGCGCCCGAACCGGCGGTGCCCATCTATCGGTCGGGCGATCCCGGCACCATCGTGGTGCCGCTCGATCCGGTGGGCTCACTGCTGGCCGACCGGCGGCGCAACGCGGTGCTGCTGGGCCCCGGCGGCGGCGTCGGCGAGCAGCTGGCCGCCCGCGTGCTGGTGGCGCTGTCGTCCAACAAGGCCAGCCTGCTGGATGCCGATGCGCTGACCAGCTTCGCCGCCGCCCCCGAGCGGCTGTTCGCCGCGCTTGACGACCGCACCGTGCTCACCCCCCATGACGGCGAGTTCAAGCGCCTGTTCCCCGACGTCGTCGGCAGCCGGCTGGACCGGGCCCGGGAAGCGGCGCGCCGCTCGGGCGCGGTGGTGCTGCTGAAGGGGTCGGACACGGTCATCGCCCACCCCGACGGCCGCGCCGCCGTCAACACCAACGCGCCGGCCCATCTGGCCACCGCCGGGTCGGGCGACGTGCTCTCCGGCCTGATCGTCGGCCTGCTGGCCCAGCACATGCCGGCCTTCGAGGCCGCCTGCGCCGGCGTCTGGCTGCACGGCGCCTGTGCCGCCCGGCTGGGCCCCGGCCTGATCGCCGAGGACATCGCCGACACCTTGCCGGCGGTGCTGGGAAGCCTGGCCCCTTAACCTTTCGCAGAATTGCCCATCCGGCCCGGCCGCCCGATCATCTTAGTCATGATCGACGGCAGGGAGACCGGCATGACCCAGGCGGTGGGAAGCTCGCTGCTGGCCCGCATCAAGGGGCTGGCGGGCAAGTGGCGCGGCATTGCCGGCCAGGGGCGGGCAGGGGGCGAGGTGGCGCTGGCCCCCGACCTGCCCGATGCCGACCTGAGCACGCTGGAACGGCAGATGCGCGCCTGCCTGGAAGCGCGCGGCGGCGAGGTTTCGGCCCGCGCCCGTGCCGCGGCGTTGGGGCGGGCCTATTTGGCGCTCAATCCCGAGGGGCGGGGGCGCTTCCTCAAGCTGCTGGCCGAGGGGTTCGGTCCCGACCGCGCCGCCGTCGACGCCGCCGCCGCCCGGCTGGCCGGTGCCGACGGACCCGCCCGCGCGAGTGCCGAGGCGTCCTTGCGCGCCGCCCTGGAGCCGCCGCGCCTGAAGCTGCTGACCCAGTTCAACGCCCTGCCCGAGGGGGTCAAGTTCCTGGTCGACCTGCGCGCCGAGCTGCTGGGACTGGCCAAGGGCGACCCGGCGCTGGCGGCGCTGGAAGCCGACCTGAAGGGCCTGCTGGCGGCGTGGTTCGACGTGGGCTTCCTGGAACTGCACCGCATCACCTGGCGCTCGCCCGCCCTGGTGCTGGAGCGGATCATGGCCTACGAGGCGGTGCACGCCATCCAGGGCTGGGACGACCTGAAGAACCGCCTGGATTCAGACCGCCGGCTCTATGCCTTCTTCCATCCGCGCATGCCCGACGAGCCGCTGATCTTCGTCGAGGTCGCCCTGGTCAAGGGCATCGCCGGCGACATCCACGACCTGCTGGACGCCGACGCCCCGGTCGAGGATCCGGCCGGGGCCGACACCGCCATCTTCTATTCCATCAACAACGCCCAGAAGGGCCTGGCCGGCATCAGCTTCGGCAACTTCCTGATCAAGCGGGTGGTCGAGGACCTGTCGCGCGAGTTCCCCCGGCTGAAGACCTTCGCCACCCTGTCGCCCATCCCCGGCTTCCGCGCCTGGCTGGACGAGCGCCTGGCCCGCGGCGAGCCCAACCTGCTGACCCCGGCCGAGCACCGGGCGCTGACCCAGGCCTCCAACGGCAGCCTGGGGGCCAAGGGCAGCCTGAAGGCCATCCTGGCCGAGCCCGACTGGGTGGCCGAACCCCTGCTGGCCGAGACCCTGCGTGCGCCCCTGACCCGCCTGGCCGCCCGCTTTGTTGCCATGGAAAAGCGCAGCGACGGCCGCGCCCTGGATGCGGTCGCCCACTTTCACCTGTCCAACGGCGCCCGGGTCGAGCGCCTCAACTGGCTGGCCGACCGTTCGTCCAAGGGGCTCGGGCAGGCCTGCGGGCTGATGGTCAACTACCTCTACAAGCAAGACGAGATCGAGGCCAACCACGAAGCCTATTCCGCCTCGGGCAAGGTAGCGGTGTCAGCCGAAGTCCGCGGCGTCATAAAAGGGTGAGCAATGGCGATGCGATCACGCCCCGCCCATGTTAGAGTGCAGTCATGACCAGCAAGCTGACCATCGACCTGCCCACCTCCGTGGATCTGCCGCCGGACGTCGTCAACGACCAGAAGACGATGCGCGACGCGCTTGCTGCCGTCCTCTACCGGCAGGGGCGGATTTCGCCGGCCCAGGCGCGGGCGATGATGGGCCTCGACCACCGGGGCTTCGAGGACCGGCTGGCAGATTTCGGTTTCGCGGTCGTCGACGTGGACGACCTGGACGCGGAAGTGGCGGCAGCGGAACGGCTGCGCCGGAGCCATGACGCCTGAGTGGGCCTGCGACACCGGCCCGCTGATCTCCTTCGAACGCATTCCCGAAGGTTTCGACCTGCTGCGGCGCTTGGCGGGCCGGATCATCATCCCCCTTCAAGTGGAGGCCGAATTGGGCTATGCGGCGCGGGACCGCATCGGTGACTTCGTCGAGGTCGTCCACGCTCCCGATCCCCCTTCGGAGGCTGCCGGCTTGCACGACGGTGAGCGCTTCGCCATCGCCCTGGCGGTCAGCCGCGGCGTTCCGCTCCTGATCGAGGAGCGCGATGGACGTGCGGTGGCCGAGCGGCTCGGCCTCCGGCCCATTGGTGCGGTGGGCCTCATTCTCGACGGGTGGGAGCGGCGCATCGTCACCGGCATCCAGGCCGCCGACTGCTTTCGCGCCCTGCTGGCCGGCCGGCGCATAAGCCAGCGGCTGCTGGACGCATTGCTCGAGCGGGTCGTCGTCCATTGAACAAAGCCTAGCCCCTAGCGCCCGCCCGCCCGGGCGGCTATGTTCTTGCCAGCAAGAACACTTGGCGAAGGTCCGTATCCCATGCCGGCATACCGTTCCCGTACTTCGACCCACGGCCGCAACATGGCCGGTGCGCGCGGACTGTGGCGTGCCACGGGCATGACCGATGCGGATTTCGGCAAGCCGATCATCGCCATCGCCAATTCGTTCACCCAATTCGTGCCCGGCCACGTCCACCTGAAGGACCTGGGCCAGATGGTGGCGCGCGAGATCGAGAAGGCGGGCGGCGTCGCCAAGGAGTTCAACACCATCGCCATCGACGACGGCATCGCCATGGGCCATGCGGGCATGCTGTACTCGCTGCCCAGTCGCGAGGTGATCGCCGACGCGGTCGAGTACATGTGCAACGCGCACACCGCCGACGCGCTGGTCTGCATCTCCAACTGCGACAAGATCACGCCCGGCATGCTGATGGCGTCGCTTCGCCTCAACATCCCGACCGTGTTCGTCTCGGGCGGGCCGATGGAGGCGGGCAAGGTCACCGTCAAGGGCGAGACCCACGCCGTCGATCTGATCGACGCCATGATCAAGGGCGCCGACAAGTCCGTCTCGGACGAGGAAGCGCTGGCCTACGAGCGCGAAAGCTGTCCGACCTGCGGCTCGTGCTCGGGCATGTTCACCGCCAACTCCATGAACTGCCTGATCGAGGCCCTGGGACTGGGCCTGCCCGGCAATGGCACCGTTGTCGCCACCCATGCCGACCGCAAGGAGCTGTTCCTGGAAGCCGGCCGGCGCGTCGTCGACCTGGCGCGGCGCTGGTACGAGGGTGACGACGCCAGCGTGCTGCCCCGCTCGATTGCCACCTTCAAGGCGTTCGAGAACGCCATGACGCTGGACATCGCCATGGGCGGGTCGACCAACACGGTGCTGCACCTGCTGGCCGCCGCCCAGGAAGCCGGCGTCGACTTCACCATGGCCGACATCGACCGGCTGTCGCGCCGGGTGCCCTGCCTGTGCAAGGTCGCGCCCAACGTGCCCGACGTCCATATCGAGGATGTCCACCGCGCCGGCGGCATCGTCGGCATCCTGGGCCAGCTGGACAAGGGCGGGCTGATCAACCGCGACTGCCCGACCGTCCACAGCCCCAGCCTCGCCGCGGCGCTGGACGGCTGGGACGTCACCCGCACCGACGCGGTCAAGGTGCACGAACTTTACCGCGCCGCCCCGGGCGGGGTGCGCACTACCGAGGCGTTTTCGCAAGCCGCGCGCTATCCGGCGGTCGACCTGGACCGCGCCAAGGGCGTCATCCGCTCGGTCGAGCACGCGTTTTCCAAGGACGGCGGCCTGGCGGTGCTGTTCGGCAACCTGGCCGCCGACGGCTGCATCGTCAAGACCGCCGGCGTCGACGAAAGCTGTCTGAAATTCTCGGGCCCCGCGGTGATCTGCGAAAGCCAGGAAGCGGCGGTGGCCAAGATCCTGGGCGGCGAGGTCAAGGCCGGCGACGTGGTCATCGTCCGCTACGAGGGCCCGCGCGGCGGCCCCGGCATGCAGGAGATGCTGTACCCCACTAGCTACCTGAAGAGCATGGGCCTGGGGAAGGCCTGCGCGCTGATCACCGACGGCCGCTTCTCGGGCGGCACCTCGGGGCTGTCCATCGGCCACGTCTCGCCCGAGGCGGCCGAGGGCGGCACCATCGGCCTGGTCGAGCAGGGCGATGTCATCGACATCGACATCCCGGCGCGGAAGATCTCGGTGCGGGTCGACGACGCCGAGCTGGAGCGCCGCCGCGCCGCCATGGAGGCCAAGGGCGCCGACGCCTGGAAGCCGGTCGGCCGCGACCGGCCGGTGTCGCAGGCGCTGCAGGCTTATGCCGCCATGACCACCAGCGCCGCCCGCGGCGCAGTGCGCGACGTTTCGCAGCTTACGCGGCGCCGCTAGGCCGACGGGGGCGGGGATGGGCATCGCCTGGAGCGAGATGATGAGCGTCGGGGTCCCGGCGCTCGACACCGACCACAAGACCTTGATCAGCCTGCTCAACCTGCTGGCGCGCTCCATCGGCGATCCCGAGGAGCGGGCGACGCTGGGCTCGGTGCTCCAGGCGCTGGTCGACTACGCCGACCACCACTTCGCCCGCGAAGAAGCCCTGATGGAGGCCTGCCGCTACCCGCAGTACGGCAGCCACGCCCTGGTCCACCGCGAGCTGGCCCGTCAGGTCGCCGAGTTCAAGGGGCGCTACGACCAGGATCCGTCCAGCGTGCGGGCGCGCGAATGCCTGGATTTCCTCCATCGCTGGCTGATCGACCACATCTGCACCAAGGACATGGACTACCGCCCCTGGTTGATCGGCCAGTCGGCGGCCATGGCCGCGGCCGAGAAGGTCGGCATGACCGCGCCCAGGGGCGGCGGCGCCTCGCTGGACTGGCGGGCGGTCAAGGTGCTGGTGGTCGACGACAATGTCAATTTCTGCCAGGTGCTGCGCACCATCCTGGAAGGCGTCGGCGTGGTCGACATCGCCGTCGCCCACGACCTGTCGCATGCGCGCACCGTGCTCGAGGCTGCCCGCTTCGACGTGGTCATCACCGACTGGCACGTGGGTGCCGACAGCGGCATCGAACTGGT
Source organism: Actinomycetota bacterium (assembly GCA_050260215.1). Taxonomy (GTDB): domain Bacteria; phylum Pseudomonadota; class Alphaproteobacteria; order Rhodospirillales; family Magnetospirillaceae; genus JBLNBU01. The sequence continues at coordinate 15,547 of JBLNBU010000248.1, read as the reverse complement.
GGCGTGGATCCGCGGCGGCCGTGCCGACGTGGCCGGCGTGCCGGTGCTGGTTCTGTCCGGCCACGAGCGCCTGGCCAACCGCGAGGTCGCACTGGGGGCCGGTGCCGATGAATTCATGGAAAAGCCGATCTCGGCGCGCGGCCTGCTGATCTGCCTGGCCCGGCTGATTGCCGGCAGGCGGAGCGACGCATGACCAACACCCGATTCAGCGACCTGGTGGAGTTCGTCGACGGCCGGCCGGTGGTGCCGCCGGACGTCCACCCCATGCCCGACCTGCTCGAGCGCGACGCCGAGGGCGTGCTGGCCGGCTTCCTGGACAGCCAGCGCGTCGATTTCGAGCGGGTGGTGGCCGAGGTCGAGCAGCCCGGCTCGCCGCTTCACGACCTGTTCGCCGCCCTGCGCGCCCGTGTCGGGGCCGACAATCCCTTCCACCGCATCGCCCTGTTTCGCCCCGGTGCGCTCAACGAAATGTTCGTCGAGTTGCACGAGCACGTGATGCGCCACCCGGTGTGGCGCCATCCGTTCTTCGTGCGCGTGTTCGAGGGCGGCATCGAGGGCGCCCAGGTGGCCCGCTTCGCCCGCCAGTACTTCAACCAGATCAAGAACACCCGCCAGTGCGTCGCCATGGCCATCGGCCGCTTCCACGGCCTGGCGGACATGCCGTTCGGGCCCTTGAACGAGCGGGTGTCCGAACTGACCCAGATCGCCCTGGCCCAGTTGGTCGCCGACGAGTACGGGGTGGGCAGCCACGCGGTCGAGGACTATCCCGGCCTCGGCCACCTGCTGTCGGCGCGCACCCACATCGTCATGTACCGCCAGTTGTTCGACGGCTTGGGCATTGCCGCCAATGACCAGGACGAGCCCATGCTGCCCGGCGTCGCCGACAACGTGCTGACCCAGCGCCTGGTTGCCGGGCACGCCGCCTTCACCCCGCTGGAGGCGTTGGCCTCGGTGGGCCTGGGCATGGAATGGGGGGTACCGGAATTCTTCAGCCTGATCCTGGGTGGGCTGATCCGGGTGGCGGTGCGCGACAAGCTGCACCTGACCAGCCGCGACCTGGAAGTGTTCATCGCCCATGTGCGCTACGACGTGCTGCACGCGGTGTCCGTCATGCTGGCCACCAGCCTGCACATGCACGGCGCGGGCGACCTGGCCGCGGTCAAGAACGCCTGCAACACCCTGATGGCCGGACGCTACGGCATGATGACCGCGGTCTACGCCCACGTCTTCGGCGAGCCCTGCGCCAGCCTGGCCGACATCGGGCTGGACGCCCGCTACCGCCTGACCGACCGCCGCATCGAGACGGCCCTGGTCGATGCCCGCCGTACCATCGCCCCCGCCACCGTGGTCGGCGGCGAGGCTTACCGGATCAGCACGGCGGTGCCGTTCGTGTTTGCCTGATGGGCCTTCACTTCTCCACGAACGCCTTCTCGATGACGTAGTGGCCGGCGCCGGTGTGGCTGCCCTGGTGGAAACCCAGGCCGTCGAAATAGGCGACCAGGTCGGCGGTCATGTGGGGGTTGCCGCACACCATCACCCGGTCCTCGTCGATGTCGAAGCCCTGAAGCCCCAGGTCGGCGAATGCCTGGCCGTTTTCGATCAGGTCGGTGATGCGCCCTTGGGTGCGGAAGTCCTCGCGGGTGACGGTGGGGTAGTAGACCAGCTTGTGGCGGGCCTGCTCGCCGAAAAACTCGTTGTTGGGCAGTTCTTCGCGGATGAAGTCCTCGTAGACCAGGTCGCGCACGGTACGGCAGGTGTGGGTCAGGACCACCTGGTCGAAGCGGTCGTACACCTCGGGGTCCTTGATGATCGACAGGAACGGCGCGATGCCGGTCCCCGTCGACAGCATCCACAGGCGCTTGCCGGGCAGCAGGTTGTCGAGGATCAGCGTGCCGGTGGTCTTCTTGTTGACCAAGATGGTGTCGCCCGGCTTGACGTTCTGCAGGCGCGAGGTCAGCGGGCCGCCCGGAACCTTGATCGACAGGAATTCCAGGTGCTCCTCGTAGTTGGCGCTGACCATGGAATAGGCGCGCATCAAGGGCCGGCCGTCGACCATCAGCCCGATCATGGCGAACTGCCCGTTGTCGAAGCGGAAGCCCGGGTCGCGGGTCAGCTTCAGGGTGAACAGGCTGTCGGTCCAGTGGTGAACGTCGAGGACCGTCTTTTCCAGGATGTTCGACATGCGCCTTCGCTCTCGGGGTGGTTGGCTGCCTTAGGCTATAGCAAGTCTGAGACGCAGTCGCAAGTGCGAGATGGTGGTTTGCGGACGAATAACATCGGCGCGCTGTTCAATGCCTACTCCCGCATCTCGTCGTGGTCGCCGTCCTCGTCGCCGTTGTCGACCAGCTGCTCCTCGTCGACGTCGTGCTCGAGCGCCTCGTCTTCGTCGAAGCGCGGCGCTTCCTCGGGCTCGGGCAGGGGAGCAGGCATGCGGGCCGCCCGGCCGGTGGACGGCAGCCGGGTTTGGGCGACGTACTCGTGCTGGCATTTCGGGCAAACCGGCGGATTGCGCCCAAGGTCGTAGAAATTGACCCCGCAATGGCTGCAATGCCGCTTGGTGCCGCGACCTGACTGGGCCATGACCGCCTCTGAACTGCCTACCATGAACCTGATGTGGGTACGCGGCGGCCGGCGTGCCATGGTTTCCCCCTCGGCCGGGGGAGAGGGGAACGGCCTAGGTCAGCCGCATGACGAAGCGGCGGTAAGGCTTGTCGTCGTGGCGGATGTGGTCGATCAGCCAGTGCTTGAGGTAGTCGGCGGTCTCGATGGCGAAGCGCTGCCCGTCCTCGGCTGCGCCGGCCACGGCCAGCTTGCCGTGCAGGGTCTGGGCATGGGTGATCAGCCGCTCGTGCTCGGCCCGGTGGGTGACCAGGTGGGGATAGTGGTGGCGGTCCAGCAGCTGTTCCTCGGCCTTGAAATGCTCGCGGGTGCGGGCGATCAGGCGTTCCATGATGTCGGCCAGCTGTCCGGCCGGAGCCGAGCCCTCGGCGGCGTCGAAGAACTCGTTGGCGATGTCCAGCAGCTGGCGGTGGTCCGCGTCGATGGCCGGCAGGCCCATCTTGAAGTCGTCGGTCCAGTCGATGCGCGCCATGGTCGTCAAGCCCTCCAGGGGCGGACGCCTCGGGCGCCCACCATCCATCCTAATGTGGCATCAGTTGGTCAATATTCCCTGAAAGGCCCATGGCCGAACTGTGCATGACGATAGTCGCATGCATGGGAACCGGCAAACAAAATGTTGTGGCCATACGCGGGTGATGCCCCAACCTGCGGGTGGTTTGGGGTGGTCTCAGGGTAGGGCGGAAAGCAATGCCCCCACGGCCTGCTCGAACATGGCCGCGGTCAGGCGGCCGGTGTTGGTGTTGTAGCGCGAGCAGTGGTAGCTGTCGCCCAACACCAGCCCGCCGGGCAGCCGGTGAACCGCCCCGTGCCCGAACGGGTGGGCGGCCTTGCGCACCCCCAGGGTGGCCAGCACCTGCTGGTGGGATTCACGCCCCAGCGACAGGATGCCGGCCAGCCGCGGCATGGCCTTGATCTCGTCGGCCAGGAAGGGCCGGCAGGCGGCGAACTCGGCCGGCAGGGGCTTGTTGGCCGGCGGCACGCAGCGCACCGCGTTGGTGACCCGGCAGCCCACCAGCTCGAAGCCGTCGTCGGGCCGGGCGCCGTAATCGCCTCGGGCCAGCCCGAACGCCTTCAGGGTGGCATACAGCAGCTCGCCGGCATAATCGCCGGTGAAGGGCCGCGCCGTGCGGTTGGCGCCTTTCAGGCCCGGGGCCAGGCCGACCACCAGGATGCGGGCGTCCAGGCCGCCGAACGACGGCACCGGCGCGTTGTGCCAGCCGGGGAAGGTGCAGCGGTTGTCGGCCCTGAACGCCGCCAGGCGGGGGCAGCGGGCGCAGTCGTGATCGGGCACGTGCACGGTGCTCAGGCGTCGTCGCCGGGGCCGACCGGCCGGCTTTGGCTGCGGGCGATCAGCGGTTCCAGGTCGAGCAGCTCGATGAAGGTGTCGGCCTGGCGGCGCAGTTCGTCGGCGACCATGGGCGGCTGCGAGCGCACGGTGCTGACCACCGAGACGCGCACGCCCTTGCGCTGCACTGCCTCGACCAGGCGGCGGAAATCGCCGTCGCCCGAAAACAGCACCACGTGGTCCAGGTACTGGGCCATCTCCATCACGTCGATGGCCAGCTCGATGTCCATGTTGCCCTTGATCTTGCGCCGGCCCATGGCGTCGGTGAACTCCTTGGTCGGCTTGGTCACCATGGTGTAGCCGTTGTAGTCCAGCCAGTCGACCAGCGGGCGAATGGGCGAGTACTCCTGGTCCTCGACCAGGGCGGTGTAATAGAAGGCGCGGATCAGCCGGCCCTTGGAGGCGAACAGGTCCAGCAGCTTCTTGTAGTCGATGTCGAAGCCCAGCGTGCGCGCCGCGGCATAAAGATTGGACCCGTCGATGAACAGCCCGAGGCGTTCGGTGGGATAGAAGGGCATGTCTCAAATCCGATCAAAGAATGAATGGTCGGCACCCCGGCCGGGCACCGTCAATGGTCCTAACGTAGGCGGGTGGCCGGGGTCCCGCAAGCCGCCATCTGGCGGCCGGATGCGCCCGCGGGCTTGCTTTCGCAGGCGCACCCCATATATAAGCTGGATTCCTTCGTTTCAGGGTTTTGTCGAGGTTCGGTCGATGGCGCGCGTTACCGTTGAAGATTGCGTTCTCCGGGTTCCCAACCGGTTCGAGCTGGTGCTGATGGCCGCCCAGCGCGCCCGTGACATTTCCGCCGGCGCCCGCCTGACGCTCGAGCGCGACAACGACAAGAACCCGGTCGTCGCCCTGCGCGAAATCGCCGAGGACACCGTGCCGCTGGACGGCCTGCAGAACGCCCTGGTCACCGGCCTGCAGAAGCACGTCGAGGTCGACGAGCCGGAAGAGGACGAGATGGAGGCCTTCGCCGCCGAGCGCGACATCGCCTTCGAGAACATGGCTGCCGAGGACATGGCCGAGGACGGCATGTCCGTCACCGACGAGAACGTCGACCTGGACGCCGAGATGGGCGACCTGGGCGACATCGACGCCGGCGAGGAGTAGGATACCGGACAGGGGGCGGCCGATGCGGTCGGATCGCCCGCGCGCCGCCTCAGCCACTGGTCCGGGCCGCGCGCCGGCTCCCCCCGGCAAGGAGGGAGTTGGGGCCGCATGATGCGCCAATTCGAGCTGGTCGAACGGGTCAAGTCCTACGACGCCAACGCGGACGAGGACGCGATCAACCGCGCCTACGTCTTCGCCATGAAGATGCACGGGTCCCAGCTGCGCGCTTCGGGCGACCCCTATTTCTCGCACCCCATCGAGGTCGCCGGCATCCTGACCAAGTACAGGCTGGACGGCTCGTCGATCATCACCGCGCTGCTGCACGACACCATCGAGGACACCCCGGCCACGCTCGAGGACATCGAGCGGCTGTTCGGCCCCGAGATCGGCCGCCTGGTCGACGGCGTCACCAAGCTGTCGCGCATCGAGATGCAGTCGGACCACGCCAAGCAGGCCGAGAACCTGCGCAAGCTGGTCCTGGCCATGAGCGAGGACATCCGCGTCCTTCTGGTCAAGCTGGCCGACCGCGTGCACAACATGCGCACGCTGCACTACATCAAGAATCCCGACAAACGCCGGCGCATCGCGCTGGAAACCATGGAGATCTACGCCCCGCTGGCCGAGCGCATCGGCATGCAGGAGCTGAAGATGGAGCTGGAGGACCTGGCGTTCTCCGAGATCCATGCCGATGCGCGGGCCTCCATCGTGGCGCGCCTGTCGTTCCTGCGCGAGCAGGGCGGCGACCTGATCGGCCGCATCCTGGAGGAGCTGCGCAAGACCTTCGCCGAAGCCGGCGTCGAGGCCACGGTGTCGGGGCGCGAGAAGACGCCCTATTCCATCTGGCAGAAAATGCAGAAGAAGAACGTGGGCTTCGAGCAGCTGTCGGACATCATGGCGTTCCGCGTGGTGGTGGGCAGCATCGAGGACTGCTACCGGGCCTTGGGCGTGATCCACTCCAAGTATCCGATGGTTCCCAACCGCTTCAAGGACTACATCTCGACGCCCAAGCCCAACGGCTATCGGTCGCTGCACACCGGGGTGTTCGGCCCTGAGCGCCACCGCATCGAGGTGCAGATCCGCTCGGCAGAGATGCACGAGGTGTCAGAACTGGGCGTCGCCGCCCACTGGAAGTACAAGCAGTCGGGCGGCAAGATGACCGACGGCCGGCAGTACCGCTGGCTGCGCGAGCTCCTGGACATCCTCGAGCATGCCTCCAACCCCGAGGAGTTCCTGGAGCACACCAAGCTGGACCTGTTCCAGGACCAGGTGTTCTGCTTCACGCCCAAGGGCGACCTGATCTCGTTGCCGCGCGGCGCCTGCCCGGTGGACTTCGCCTATGCGGTCCACTCCGAGGTCGGCGACACCTGCGTCGGCGCCAAGATCAACGGGCGCATCATGCCGCTCAGGACCCAGCTGAACAACGGCGACCAGGTCGAGATCGTCACCTCGAAGGCCCAGACCCCCAACCCGACCTGGGAGCGCTTCGTCGTCACCGGCAGGGCGCGGGCCCGGGTGCGCCGATTCATCCGCACCCAGCAGCGGGCCCAGTACACCGACCTGGGCCGCGCCATGCTGGTGCGCGCCTACAAGCAGGAAGGCTACGACTTCACCGAGAAGAGCCTTGAGCACGTGCTCAAGATCTTCAAGGCCCCCACCGTCGACGACCTGATGGCCACGGTGGGCGAGGGCATGCTGTCAGCCCGCGAAGTGGTATCGACCGTCTTCCCCGAGCTCAAGACCCAGGCCCACAAGCCCGACAACGTGGTGGCGCTGAAGGCCCGCCACGGCAAGCCGGCCGCCGGCGAGCGCAAGGACGTGGCCGGTGCCGTGCCCATCAAGGGGCTGATCCCCGGCATGGCGCTGCACTTCGCCGGCTGCTGCCACCCGCTGCCCGGCGACCGCATCGTCGGCATCGTCGCCACCGGCAAGGGCGTGACCATCCACACCATCGACTGCGAGAACCTGGAGCAGTTCAACGACCAGCCCGAACGCTGGCTGGACCTGTCCTGGGACGACGAGCACGAGACCGTCCACCACCTGGGCCGCATCGACCTGGTGGTGTCCAACGAGCCCGGCACCCTGGGGTCGATCTCGACGGTGATCGCCAAGAACATGGGCAACATCACCAACCTGAAGATCACCAACCGCACGCCCGACTTCTTCGAGATGATCATCGACATCGAGGTGCGCGACGTGAAGCACCTGACCAACATCATCGCCGCGCTCAGGGCAACCCCGGTGATCAACTCGGTCGAACGGGCACGGAACTAGACCCCTTCTCCCTCCGGGGAGAGAGAAAGAAGAACAAGAGCGAGAAGAACGAGACCCCCCATGCCCCTTCCCCTGCGCCTCGGCGTCAACATCGACCACGTCGCCACCATCCGCAACGCCCGCGGCGGGCGCCATCCCGATCCGGTGCGGGCGGCCCATCTGGCGGCCCAGTCGGGCGCCGACGGCATCACCGCCCATCTGCGCGAGGACCGGCGCCACATCTCGGACCGCGACATCGAGCGCCTGGCCAACGAGATCGCCTTGCCGCTGAACCTGGAGATGGCCGCCACCGAGGAGATGGTCGCCATCGCGCTGCGCCACCGGCCGCACGCCGCCTGCATCGTCCCGGAGCGCCGCGAGGAGCGCACCACCGAGGGCGGCCTTGACGTCGCCGGCCACGTGGCGACGTTGAAGCCCATGGTCGGCCGCCTGGTCGAGGCCGGCATCCGCGTGTCGATGTTCGTCGAGCCCGATCCCCGCCAGCTGGACGCCTCGAAGGCCATCGGCGCGCCGGTGGTCGAGCTGCACACCGGCGCCTATTGCGACGCCGAGGGCGAGGCCCGCGACGCCGAGCTGACCCGCATCCGCACCGCCGCGGCGCACGCCGCCGCCATCGGGCTGGAATGCCATGCCGGCCATGGCCTGACCTTCGACACCGTCAAGCCCGTTGCCGCCATCGCCAACGTGGTCGAGCTCAACATCGGCCATTTCCTGGTCGGCGAGGCCATCTTCGTCGGCTTCGAGGCGTCGATCCGCCACATGCGGGCGCTGATGGACGAAGTACGGCGATGATCTTAGGCGTCGGCAACGACATCATCGACATCCGCCGCATCGAGAAGACGCTGGCGCGCTTCGGCGAGCGCTTCGTCGACCGGGTGTTCACGCCCGAGGAGAAGGCCAAGGCCGAACGGCGGACCGCGACCATCCGCGCCGCCACCTATGCCAAGCGCTACGCCGCCAAGGAAGCGGCCGCCAAGGCGCTGGGCACCGGGTTCAGGGCAGGGGTGTTCTGGCGCGATATCGGGGTGGTCAACCTGGCGAGCGGGCAGCCGACCCTGGCGCTGACGGGCGGCGCGGCGGCCCGGCTGGCCCAAATGGTGCCGCTCGGAATGAAGGCGCAGGTGGCGCTGACCATGACCGACGAGCATCCCCTTGCCGAGGCGGTGGTCATCATCTCGGCGGTTCCCGAAGACATAGTCCGCGACCCGGCTTGACAGAGGCCCGCGGGGCTGGCTTGATCACGCCGGCTGCCTGGGTATTCTGGTCCGGCGGCATCGTTTTATTTCAATGTGTTAGGCAGCGATTTTCATGTCCAGAGGCAAGCCCAGCGGCACGATCGAGACCGTCAAGACGGTCGTCTACGCCATGCTGATCGCCGCGGTGGTGCGGACGGTGGCGTTCGAGCCGTTCAACATCCCTTCGGGGTCGATGATCCCGACGCTGCTGATCGGCGACTACCTGTTCGTGTCCAAGTACTCGTATGGCTATTCGCGCCACTCGGCGCCGTTCAGCCTGGGGCCGTCGGGCGGGCGCATCTTCGAGAAGGTGCCCGAGCGCGGCGACGTGGTGGTGTTCAAGAAGCCGCCCGAGGCCAAGATCGACTACATCAAGCGGGTGGTCGGCCTGCCCGGCGACCACATCCAGGTCACCGGCGGCATCCTGCACATCAACGGCAAGGCGGTCGAGCGCAAGCGCATCGAGGACTTCATCGACCGCGACAAGGACGGCAACATCCTGCGCGCGCCCCAGTACATCGAGACGCTGCCCAACGGCCGCAAGCACCGGATCATCGAGTTCTACGGGGACAATGGCCCGGCCGACAACACCCCCGAATACGTGGTGCCGCCCGGCCACTATTTCATGATGGGCGACAACCGCGACAATTCGGCCGATTCGCGCTTCCTGTCCGAGGTCGGCTACGTGCCGGCCGAGAACCTGGTCGGCCGGGCCGAGATCCTGTTCTTCTCCGGCGACGGCAGCGCCGCGCTGTGGGAGGTCTGGCGGTGGCCGTGGGCCATCCGCTACAACCGCCTGTTCGAGCGGATCGAGTAGCGATGGCGGCGGCCGACCTGGCGCAGCTCCTGGGCCACGCCTTCGCCGATCCGGTGCTGCTGGAACAGGCCCTGACCCATCCCAGCGCCAGCCACGGCCGCCTTGGCCGCCGGCCGGCCCCGTACGAGCGCCTGGAATTCCTGGGCGACCGGGTGCTGGGCCTGGTGGTGGCCGAGATGCTGTTCCATCGTTTCCCCAACGAGCCCGAGGGCGCCCTGGCGCGCCGCCACGCCGCCCTGGTACGGCGCGAAACCTTGGCCCGGGTCGCCGGCGACCTGGCGCTGGGCTCGCATCTGGTGATGTCGCGGGGCGAGGAGGAGGCCGGCGGGCGCCTCAATCCCGCCACCATGGCCGATGCCTGCGAGGCCCTGATCGGCGCGCTTTACGCCGACGCCGGCTTCGAGGTGGCAGCGGCTTTCGTGCGGCCACGCTGGACCGCGCTGATGGACGAGTTCGCCGCCCCGCCCAAGGACGCCAAGACGGCGCTGCAGGAATGGGCGCAAGGCCGCGGCAAGCCGCTGCCGGTCTATCGCCTGCTGGGAACCGACGGACCGCCGCACGAGCCGGTGTTCCTGATTTCGGTGGCTGTCGAGGGCCATCCGCCGGCCGAGGGCCGCGGCGCCTCGAAACGGGTGGCCGAGCAGGCCGCCGCCACCGCATTGCTCGAAAAGGTGAAGGAATGAGCGAGCCGACCGAGAATACGCGCTGCGGCTGGGTGGCGGTGGTGGGGGCCCCCAACGCCGGCAAGTCGACCCTGGTCAACGCCCTGGTGGGGACCAAGGTGTCCATCGTCTCGCCCAAGGTGCAGACCACCCGCTTCCGCGTGCTGGGCATCGCCATGGCCGAGGAGGCGCAGATCATCCTGATCGACACCCCCGGCATCTTCACGCCCAAGCGCCGGCTGGAACGCGCCATGGTCGCCGCCGCCTGGGGCGGGGCTGCCGATGCCGACGTGGTCTGCGTGCTGGTCGATGCCGAGCGCGGCTGGGACCAGGATGCCCAGGCCATCGTCGCCAGGCTGAAAGAGGCCGGCCGCCAGGCGGTGCTGGTGCTCAACAAGGTCGACCTGATCAAGCGCGACAAGCTCCTGGGCCTGGCCGCCACCATCAATGCCGAGGGCATCTTCACCGATACCTTCATGATCAGCGCGCTCACGGGTAGCGGCGTCGCCGACCTGGCCCGCCACCTGGCCGCCCGCATGCCCGCGGGGCCGTGGATGTTCCCCGAGGACCAGGTCTCCGACCTGCCTCAGCGCCTGCTGGCCGCCGAGATCACCCGCGAGAAGGCCTTCCACCTGCTCCACCAGGAGCTGCCCTATTCCCTGGTGGTCGAGAGCGAGCAGTGGGAAGAGCGCGAGGACGGCTCGGCCCGGCTGGACCAGACCATCTACGTGATGCGCGAAAGCCAGAAGGCCATCGTCGTCGGCAAGGGCGGCCGCACCATCAAGGCCATCGGCGCCGCGGCGCGCACCGAGCTCGAGGAATTGCTGGAGCGGCGCATCCACCTGTTCCTGCACGTCAAGGTCAAGGAAGACTGGGCCGAGAAGCGCGGCTTCTATTCCGACGTGGGCCTGGACTTCGACGTCTGAGCCGCCAGCGCCGCGACCATGGCGGCAGAGGTGACGGCGGCGGCCACGGCAAGGCCAAGCGCGTATTCCTTCCAGCGCTGCAGCAGGGCCTGGCGCGACAGCGACACGGTCAGCACCACGGGATAGCCCTGGGCGGGCGTGAAGCTGACCAGCCGGGGCGTGTTGTCCATGCCATTGGGGACCCAGAACGGCCTGTCCGCCCCCTGGCGGATCTCCTCGAACACCTTGAGATGGGAGAAATCCTGCCCCACCGCCTCTTCGATGGCGGGGAAGCGGGTCAGCATGATCCCGTCGGCGCGGTATAGCCCGAAGGCGCCGCCTTCGGGCGGCAGCACCTTGCTGTAGATGTCCTGCAGCCAGGCCGGGTCGACTGCGGCGACGATGGCGCCGGCGAAGGCGCCATCGCGGTCGCGCAGGCCGCGGCTCAGCGGGATGATCCAGCGGCCGTCGACGGCATTGCGGAACGGCACGCCGACCAGCAGCCCCAGCCCCGGATCGTCGCGATGGCGGCCGAAGAACTCGCGGTCGGTCACCACCGGCCGCGGTTCGGGCTTGGGCCGGGTCATGGCCAGCATGCGCCCCTCGCGGTCGACGATGGCCAGCCCCAGGATGAACGGCGCGCCGACGATCCGCTCGCGCAGTTCCTCGCCCATTTCTGCCGAGTCGAGGTCGGTGAACTGGCCGGCGGCGACCTGTTCGGCCAGCTTGGCGACGATCAGGTCGACGGCGCGGAAGCTTTGGGTGGTCTGTTCGCCCAGGGCCAGGCTCAGCGTCGCCACCCGGGCCTCGGCGTCGCGGACGGTGGTGGCGTGCTGGCGCCACACCTCGGCGGCGGTCAGCCCGGCCACCAGAGCGACCAGAAGGCCGCCCACCAGCGCTGCCGTCCGGCGGGTGAACGTTGCTCCCCGTGTGGGTGTCTCAAGCCGCATCCGGATCCCCTCCCGCGCGGGGGAGTCTATCATATCCGGATGGGTGGTGCACCCGGCAGGGCCCGCAAAGGGCCCCGCCGGGGCTTAAGTCCATCAGCCGTGCGCGGCGCGACGGGCGGCGCTGGTGGCGATGTGGTGGGCGAAGGCGCCGCCGTCATCATGGATGCCGGCGACGTCCTCGGGGTAAGCGGTGATCTGGTGGATGGACAGATCGGCGCCGGCGAACTCCTCGTCCTCGTTGAGGCGGATGCCGATGGTCGCCTTCAGGGCGCCATAGACCGCCAGACCGCCGCCCAGGCCGACCAGCGCCCCCAGCACGGTCCCCGCCACCTGGGCCATGACGCTGACGCCGCCCAGGCCGCCCAGGGCCTCGGAGCCGAAGATGCCGCAGGCGATGCCGCCCATGAAGCCGCACAGGCCATGCAGGGCCCACACGCCCAGCACGTCGTCGATGCGCCACTTGTTCTGGCACATCTCGAAGAAGAAGACGAACATCGCCCCGGCCAGGCCGCCGGTGACGAAGGCGCCGATGGGATGCATGACGTCCGAGCCGGCGCACACCGCCACCAGGCCGGCCAGCGCGCCGTTGTGGACGAAGCCGGGGTCGTTCTTGCCGACCACCAGGGCGGTCAGGATGCCCCCGACCATGGCCATCAGCGAATTGAGCGCCACCAGGCCCGAGATCTGGTCCATGGTCTGGGCGCTCATGACGTTGAAGCCGAACCAGCCGACGCACAGGATCCACGACCCCAGCGCCAGGAAGGGGATGTTGGACGGCGGGAAGGCGACGACGCGGCCGTCCTTCTTGTAGCGGCCCATGCGCGCGCCCAGCATCAGCACCGCGCCCAGGCCGATCCAGCCGCCGACCGCATGCACGACCACCGAGCCGGCGAAGTCGTGGAAGGCGACGCCGAACAGCCCCTTCATCATGTCCTGGAAGCCCAGGCGAGTGCCCCACACCATGCCCTCGAAGGTGGGATAGACGAAGCCCACCAGGGTGGCGGTGGCCATCAGCTGCGGCCAGAACTTGGCGCGCTCGGCAATGCCGCCGGAGACGATGGCGGGAATGGCCGCGGCGAAGGTGGCCAGGAAGAAGAACTTGACCAGGTCATAGCCGCTGACGGCAAAGGCGGTGCCGGTCTTGCCGATCAGCGTCTCGGCACCGGTGAAGAACGACACCCCGTAGGCGATGGCGTAGCCGACGAAGAAGTACATGGTGGTCGAGACGGCGAAGTCGGTAATGATCTTCACCAGGGCATTCACCTGGTTCTTCTTGCGCACGGTACCGACCTCGAGGAAGGCGAAGCCGGCGTGCATCGCCAGCACCATGACCGCCCCCAAGAGCACGAACAATACATCCACACCGGTTCTCGTCGTCTCCATTTCCCACCTCTGTCGCCTATGCGCCCGCCCGCGCGGGGTGGCGCGACGCCCGCAAACCCCGTGCCAGGACGGTCGGCAACAAAAGATGCGGCTATATCAACGGGTTGGCAGATTGCACAAACCTTATGCAAAGCGCGTATGCGTGCGGATTGGGCACAAAAACGAGGCATTTGCATGCCGAATGGGCAGGCTCGGTTCGGGCCGATGGTGAGGGGTTGTTTGTCGATTACAATTTGTGCACTTACCGATATTGATCAAAAACAATGCAGGTGCCGTCTTGGCACGGGAGGTGCAACGAACACGGGGAAGGCGGTTGGGCCGGCATGGAGAAACCCAGGCCCGCCGCGGGGATCAAGCGGAGGATCAGCTTATGACACGGGAAAACATTGCCGGGTTCGCTGGGCAGAATACTCTCGACATCAAGCTCGAGGCGGCACGGCTGATGTCCGAGGCGCTGTCGCGGCCCAATGACGCCGAGGCGCTGATCGACCTGGCCATCCAGATGTTCGACTACGCCAACTCGATCAGCCGCCGCCGGCAGTAGCTGCCCTAGAACCGCAGGCCGCCGGTCGCCTGGGCCAGGATGGCGGCACTGCGATCCAGGGCGGTGCGTTCATCGGGGGCCAGCGGCGGCATCAGCGTCTGTGCGGCGCCGCCGGCGCCCACCACCCGGGGCAGCGACAGCGACACCGTGCCGGCGTCGCCGAAGCCTTCGGTGGGCATGGATACGGTGAGCACTGCGCGTTCGTCGGCGCCGATGGCCTGGACCAAGCGCGCCAGGCCGCCGGCGATGCCGAACCAGGTCGCCCCCTTGCCGGCGATGATGCGATAGGCGGCGCCGCGGACCTCGGCGTCGATGTCGGCGCGAACTTCCGCCGTCAGCTCGCGGCCGCGCTGGTGGGCCGCCTCGGCCAGCGGCAGGCCGCCCACCTCGGCACTGGACCAGGCCAGCACCTCTGAATCGCCATGCTCGCCCAGCACGTTGGCGTGGACCGACTTGGGCGACACTTCCAGCAGTTCGCCCACCAGCGCCCGGAAGCGGGCGGTATCCAAAATGGTGCCCGAGCCGATCACCCGTCCGGGCGCCAGCCCGGACAGCCGGGCCGTCACCGCCGTCATCACGTCGACCGGGTTGGAGGCCACCAGCAGGACGGCCTCGGGCGCCTGCTCCAGGACCCGGGGCACGATGGCGGCGAAGACGGCGGCATTGCGTCCCAGCAATTCCAGCCGGGTCTCGCCCGGCTGCTGGGCGACGCCGGCCGACAGCACCACCACGTCCGAGCCTGCCAGGTCCGGCCAGCCGCCGGCGCGCACGCGGGCGGGATAGGCGAAGGGCGTGGCGTGGCGGATGTCGCGGGCCTGGGCCTCGGCTAGTTCGGGGCGGGCGTCGACCAGCACCACCTCGCTGGCGGCGCCGCGCAGGACCATGGCAAAGGCGCTTGCGGCGCCGACCTGTCCGGCACCGACCAGTCCAACCTTCATGGCAGGCCTCCAGCCGTGATGGTGCGCCCAAAGCCCCAATGGGCTCAGGCGTTCACCATGACAACAGGTCTGGAAGGAAAGTGGCGCGAGTGACGGGGCTCGAACCCGCGACCTCCGGCGTGACAGGCCGGCGCTCTGACCAACTGAGCTACACCCGCGTGAGGGCCGGGGATATAGCAGCGTCCCGGACCCAGCGCAAGGGGTGAATCGACGCTGTCGTCGATTTGTTGGAAACGAGGGGGTATGCCGTCGGGTAAACCGCGCCCCGCCGCATGGCCGGCGTGCTGCCCCGGCGAGGGGGCTACCGGCCGGCCGAACGCCAGGGTATGATCTGGGCCCGAGGCACTTGGAGGTGTCATGGCCGAGATCGTCAATCTCAATCGTTACCGCAAGGCCAAGGCCAAGGCCGACGCCAAGGTCGAGGCCGAGCGCAACCGGGCCCGCTTCGGCCGCAGCAAGGCGGACAAGGATGCCGAGCGCCGCCGCCGGGAGCAGGTCGAGACCGAACTGGACGGCAAGAAACTGGACGAGTGACGAGGATGAACGGTTCCTGAACCTGTCGTTCAGGGCCGGTTGCGGCGGCCGGTGCCATGGTGGGGCCATCGACACCACCACCACCGGGAGCCCCCGCCATGAAGTCCATCGTCCTTGCCGCCGCCGCCATCATCGGCCTGTCCACCGCCGCCTCCGCTGCCGAGGCGCCGCTGCCCCCCACCTACCTCATCCACAAGCTCAGCATCGACGGCGTCCGCCTGAAGTCCCTCG
>JBLNBU010000247.1:0-4779 GCA_050260215.1 Actinomycetota bacterium | reverse complement strand
TGGCGATCGAAAGCCAACCGGGCCGCGGCAGCAGCTTCACCGTCACCCTGCCCATCGCCAACCACGGATCACCGCAATGACCACCAGCGTCGGCGACAGCCATATCGTCAAGAGCTTCGATGCCGAGTTGGCCCGGCTGCGCCGGACCGTCGCCATCATGGGCGGCCGGGCCGAGCGGCAACTGCGCGCCGCCCTGGCCGCCCTGGCTGCCCGCGACGTCGAGGCCGCCCGCCAGGTCATTGCCGACGACCGCGCGCTGGACGCCGCCGATGCCGAGATCAACGAGATGGCCGTCCGCGTGCTCGCCCTGCGTGCGCCGGTAGCCGACGACCTGCGCATCGTGGTGACCGCGCTGAAGGTCTCGGCCGAGTTGGAGCGCATCGCCGACCTGGCCGCCAATGTCGCCAAGCGCGCGGCGGCAATGGCCCATGCCGCACCACTGCCGGCAGCGCGCACCGCCGTTCGCCTGGGCGACACCGTGGCCGGACGCATCGCCGACGTGGTCGCCGCACTTGACGCCTGCGACGCCGACGCGGCCATGGCCGTATGGCACGGGGACGCCGAGATCGACGACCTCTATTCCAGCCTGTTCCGCGAGATACTCACCTACATGATGGAGGACCCGCGCACCATCTCGGCCGCGACCCAACTGATGTTCGTCGCCAAGAACCTGGAGCGCTGCGGCGACCACGCCACCAACATCGCCGAAATGGTACACTTCCTGTGCCGCGGGGTTCCCGTGCTCGAAGGCCGCCCGAAAGCGGACAGCTCCATTTCGACGTCAGGCTGACCGGGGCGTCCGGGATTGTGGATGCACGCTCGGACCTTCAACCCCCGGAGTGCCGCCTAGGCGCATCTGCGCGTACCGACACCGGCCCCCACGGCACTTCTGGGAACCGCATTCGGTGTGTTCAACTTTGCCTTGGGAATCTCCTTGCTGCTCGCCAACATGAGCGCGGGCGCATCGTGGACGGTTGTCGGCCCGCAGATCAAGATTGATATCGTACAATGCCCACCCCATACTGCCGCCATATCGCGCCTGGGGGGCGAATTGGTATGCAGCGTATGACGGGGAAACGGTCATGACATCCATGGTCTCGGGATTGCCGCCGCAAAAGAGGACATTCGTCCGTCTCTGGGTGATGAGCATTGCGGTTATCTATGTCATCCTTGCCGCCGTCGCACTTTTCATTGTCAGTGGCGAGCGAACCAGTTCGGAGCGCAACCACAGACTTCGCATGGACCCCACGGCAGTCGAGCCCGGCAAAACCCCGCCCGACGCTTTGCCGGCCAACACCGATTTCGTGCCGGTGAATATCGGCCTCTATCTTGATGGTGTCGACCAGTTCTCCATTAAAGACTCATACTGGACTGCCACCTTCTACATCTGGTTCACCTGGAAAGGTGACAAGTCGCTGGATCCAGGGAAGAATTTTCAGCTTGTCGACGCCAAGATCGACAAGAAGGAACTTGTTGAGAGTGTCTCTCTGCCCGACGGGACCAACTACCAGCGTTTCCGGGTGGCGGCACGGATCAATAAATTCTTCAATACCACCAGGGTGCCCCTCGACGATCACATGCTGAACATCTATGTCGAGGATGCATCCCGTGACGCCAGCAAGCTGCGTTACGTTGCCGACCAGGGCACAAACGTCAGTTCGCGTGTCAAGGTCCTGGGCTATGACATCACCGGTTTTACCAGCGTCGTCAAAGCCCACACTTACAAGACAACCTATGGGGATCCGCGGGTCGGTGGTGATACCCGGACGACGGTGACCGAATTCGTCTTCGCAATGACCGTCAAGCGGTCCAACGTTGGCTTCTACCTGAAGCTCTTTATCGGCCTGTTTGCCGGCGTGCTTCTCACCCTCTGCAGTTTCTTCCTCCGGCCGTCGGACACGGGCCCACGCTTTGCCCTGCCTTCCGCGGCGTATTTCGGCGCGGTGGCCAACGCCTACCTGGTGAATTCCCAACTGCCTTCTTCGGGGCAGTTCGGCTTGACCGATCTGGTCACCGGTATCGGCTTGTTCACGATCGTCCTTTGCCTGGTGTGCTCATTGACCTCGGGCTACTACTTCCTCAAGCGGGACGACAAGGAGATGTCGAAGGCGATTGACAAGGTGTCGTGGATCGCGGTCGGCATCGGCTTCCTTGCCATCAACGTGGCACTGCCCATCGCGGCTTTCGGATGAGCCGTCACGACCGCTGGCGGGCCCCGGCGGCAACACGCTTCCTGCGGTCGTAGAGCTTGACCAGCTTGAAGGTGGCCCAGCCGACCAGCACCATCGCCACCGTGAAGGTGCCATAGGCGATCGGCCAGGGAATGTCATGGGTCATCATCGAGAATTCGGACATGCCGCCGATGCCGGCGATGACGTTGAGCGGCATGAACACCACGCCGGCCACGGTCAGCTGGGAGACCCGCTTGTTCTGGTTGATGTTGATGAAGCCCACGGTGGCGTCCATCAGGAAGTTGATCTTCTCGAACAGGAAGGCGGTGTGGGTATTGAGCGATTCGATGTCGCGGACGATCTCGCGCGCATCCTCGACCTGGACGGCGGACAGGAACTTGCCGCGCATCAGGAAGGCCACGGCCCGCTGGGTGTCGAGCATGTTGCCGCGGATACGGCCGTTCAGGTCCTCTTCCTCGGCGATGTCGCCGAGGATGGCGGCGGCATCCTGGTCGCTGACGTTCTCGCTGAGCACGTGCTGGCCGACCCGGCGCAGGGTGGCATAGGTGTCCTCGAGCGCATCGGCCGAATACTCCACATCGGCGGCATAGAGAGCCAGCAGCACGTCCATGCAGTCGCCGATCTCGCCGCGCTGGTTGCGCATGCGCAGCCGCTGCAGGCGGAACACCGGCAACTCCTCGTTGCGCACGGTGAACAGGATGCCGCGGTGGACGATGGAGGCCACCGGCACGCTGCGCGAGTCGCCCTCGCGGTCGAGGAGGAAGTTGGAGTGGAGGTGGATCTCGTCGTTCTCCTCCTCGTAGAACCGCGCGCTGGTTTCCAGGTCCGTGACCTCGTCGGGGTCGGGCAGTTCGAGGCCGAAGTGGCGCGCGATCCAGCCACGCTCGGAATCCGAGGTGCCGAGCAGGTCGACCCAGACGGGCTTCAGCGCCGTCATGTCCTTGCGGCAGCCGACGTCGACGATCCGCATGCGCCCGTCGACCAGCTCATAGGCATTGACCTGGGCCCGGCGGAAGCGGGGTTCACGCGCGCCTGCCACCGCCATCCCGAGATCGGGCGGGATTTCCCAGAGGACGTCGTCCTGGCGCTCCGCGTCGATCAGCTGCCACACTCGGCGGGCGTCGTCGATCGGCAGGGTCTCCATCACCCTGCCGATTTCCGCCGGTGGCAACCGGTCGAGCACCGCCCGCAGCTCGGCCAAGTGCTGGTTGTGGACGACCGTCTCGACCAGATCGTGCCGGCGTTCTTCCCGGCTGCACACCGATTCGACCAGCTTCTGCTTCGCCAGCAGTTCGGCCACGGCGTGCAGGGACATGGGCAGGCTCCGAAGATCTTGGGCAGTCATCACGCCATCTTGGCCCCACCGAGGCAATTCGCCAACATCCGATCAGACCGCCTGGGACGGCAACGGCCGGGAAAACAGCCCCGGCGCACCGGACTGGGCAGCAGCTCCGAGACAACGGCTGGCAGGCAGGCGGGCGGTGATGCGGGTTCCCTTGCCCACTTCGCTTTCCACCACCAACTGGCCGCCGTGCATCTCGATCAGCCGCTTGGCCAGGGGAAGGCCGAGCCCCGTGCCCTCCGCCGTCATCAGGTGGGTGTGGGCTGCCTGCTGGAAGGGGGTGAGCACCTTGGGGATTTCATCGACGGGGATGCCGACGCCGGTGTCTTCGACCACGATGGCGACACCGCCCTCCTCACGCCGGGCGAACACCCGGACCGCCCCGCCACGGGGGGTGAACTTGATGGCGTTGGTCAACAGGTTCAGCACCACCTCCTTGACCTTGGTGGCGTCGCAGAGTACCGGGGGCAGGTCCATGCAGGCCTCGACGTCGAGGATCAGTCCGGCGCGGCGGGCCCGTTCGCGAAGCAGCCGATGACAACTGACCAGGATCGGCCCCAGTTCGTTGACCTTTTCGTGAAGCTCCAGGCGGCCGGCCTCGATCCGCGACAGCTCCAGCACGTCGTTGATCATGTCGAGCAGATGGCTGGCCGAGGCGTGGATGTCGCCGGCATAATCCACGTATCGCGGTTCGCCGACCGCCCCCATCATCTGGTCCTTTATGATCTCCGAGAAGCCGATGATGGCGTTCAAGGGGGTCCGCAATTCGTGGCTCATGTTGGCCAGATAGGCGCTCTTGGCCACATGGGCTGCGTGCTCCTGAACCAGCCTGCGACGGGACTTCACCACCTCCAAAGCCAGCAGGCCGATGACGCCCTCGGCGGCGATCAGCACGGCGGCCTGGATGGCGGGAAGATGGACCACAGCGATGGCGACCGTGACGGTCGCGGCGCAAAATACCAGGACGGCCTGCACAACGGCGATGCGGCTGGAAGCAACCATCTGACGCCCCCGTTCAATCAGTGATGGCAGTATAGGTGGGGATAGGGGCGCGAAGGGTTAATGGTTGGTTAAAATTCAGGTGCAGACGAGCGTGGCAACCGCGAGCTTGGAAGCCGACGCCTTGGCCTCCTTCTTCCTGGCGGCGATGGCGGCACTGACGCCGTCGACACCGCAGCTGACGCATCCATCCGGGATTTCGATCAGCACTGCGCTGGCAGACAACAGCGGGAAGGTCTTGATGGT
>JBLNBU010000246.1:0-2645 GCA_050260215.1 Actinomycetota bacterium | reverse complement strand
CAGGTGTTGGAACTGGTTCGACGCTGGCCACCAGCAGCGAGAGGGTGGTGAGCCCGCACTCATCGCCGGGATCACGCGCCAGGTGATGGCCCAATACAGCATCGACCCTGGCCGGGTCTATGTCGCGGGCCTGTCGGCGGGCGGGGCGATGGCGGCGATCCTGGGGGCGACCTATCCCGATCTCTATGCGGCCGTGGGCGTCCATTCGGGCTTGGCCCCAGGCAGTGCACAGGACCTGCCCTCGGCGTTTCAAGCCATGCGGCAAGGCAGCGCTGGCGAGCAGGTGCGCATGGGTCGCCTGCCCCCGCTGATTCTCTTCCATGGGGATGCCGATGCGACCGTCCACCCCTGCAATGCCGACGACTTGGTTCAACAGTGGACCGCCGCCACCGGGTCCCAGAGTTCGGGTGGGACCACCTCGCCCGTAACCGTGGAGCGGGGGCAGGCGGCCGGCGGGAGGGCCTACACGCGCGAGATCTATCGGGACGATCACGGGCAGGTTGTCGTGGAGCGGTGGACCATCCACGGTGCGGGTCATGCCTGGTCGGGCGGCAGCCGCGGCGGGTCGTATACCGATCCCGCCGGTCCCGATGCCTCGCGGGAACTGGCCCGCTTCTTTCGGGAGCATCCGCGGGGGACGGCCGTGCCTCGCTAATCTCGTGTTCGGCGCGATCGAGTGAAGAGGCGTTTCAGCAGCAGGTGCGTGGGCAGATATCCAGCAGATGGCCGCCACGCTGCGGCAGGAACGGCGGGCCTTCGTTTCAGACCTGGAGCCACGGACCGCAGCATCAACCGCTTACTCGATCACGGGGCGGTTTTTTGGGGCGGCCCTGACGGTGTTGGTCGCGGCCATGGCGCTGGCCGGGACTCCGGATTCTCTCGCAACCCCTTGTTCCGTGAAACAGGGATACGATAGAATCGTTGAGCCATGGCAGCAAGTGACGACGGGCCCGCAGCGGCATCATCCCATACAGTTCGATCCGGCATTCAAAGGCTCCAGTTCGCCAGCGATCTGACGTTCCAGAAGGCGCTCACGCGGCGGGTTGATGAGTACTTTGCCACCACCGGCCGCCGCCGCCGGGACTGCTGGCAACTCTACCTCAAGACGGCGATCATCCTGGTCTGTTTTGTGACTTTGTATTGGCTGCTGGTCTTCGTCGCCTGGACCCTGTGGCAGGGGTTGGCTCTGACCGCCGCACTGGGCCTGGTCACTGCGGCCATCGGTTTCAACATCCAACACGATGGCGGACACCAATCCTACTCTGATCGCCGGTGGGTGAACCGCCTCATGGCTTGGACGATGGACCTGATCGGCAGCAGTTCCTACCGTTGGCACTGGAAGCACAGCGTCATCCATCACATGTATGTCAACATCTCCGGATACGATGGCGACATGTACATGGGCCCCCTGGGCCGGCTCGCCCCCCACCAACCGCGGCGCTGGTATCACCGTTGGCAACACCTGTATCTGTGGCCGATCTATGGGCTGATCGCCTTCAAGATGCAATTGGTCGACGACTTCCGGTTCATCTTCACTGGAAGGCTGGACCAACACCGCATTCCTCGCCCCACGCGGGGCGCACTGTTGACGTTTCTGGCGGGCCGCGCGGCCTTCGCCGCCTGGGCGTTTGTCATCCCGTCGCTGTGGCATCCGTTCGGCGTCGTGCTGTTCTTCTATTTCATAGGCACGGTGGTGCTGGGCACCACGGTGGTTCTGGTCTTCATGATACCGCATTTGCAGGCCGAGGCCGATTTTCCCCTGCCTCGCCCCGGTACAGAGGCGATGGCCAGTTCCTGGGCCGTTCACCAGGCGCGGGTGACGGTGGACTTCGCGCGGGGCAACCGCTTTCTGACGTGGTTCATTGGCGGGCTGAATTACCACAAGGAACACCACCTGTTCCCTCTGATCTGCCACATCAACTACCCGCACATCGCCCCGCTGGTCGAGCAGACGTGTCGGGAATTCGGCCTGCCCTATAACTCATATCCCTCCTTCGCGGCAGGCATCGTCGCCCATTACCGCTGGCTGCGCCGCATGGGTCGAGGCGACTAATGTTCGGGCAGTTCCCGGTACATGCTTTTGGGGGCGCCGCACACCGGGCAGACCCAATCTTCGGGCAGGTCTTCCATATCTGTTCCCGGCGGGATTACCTCCTGCGGCTCACCCACCTTCGGATCGTAGATATGTCCGCAGACCTGGCACTGATACCGTCGCATGGGCACATCATCGCCAAGATGGATTGAAAAGCCAGTTAACCGGCTGGAACGAAAAGGCCCGGCGACGCGTCTTCCGTCGGCCGAATTCAACTTCCTTCGATGGTTGTTCCTGTTGCGTAGCCGACATACCATAGAGGCTGCGAGGAGCGGGAACACGTCCGGGTCCAATTGCGCCACCGCTGGGTCAAGCGGCCGGTCGATGGCCGTTGCCTCCGGGATTGCAGACCGAGTACTACTCACCACAGAAAGGTGAGACATGGCCGACCAGACGAAATCGCTCGACGGTCAACGAAACGCCATCGAGGCAGCCGAGGCCAATCCGGATGGACAGCCGAGCCGGGCGCGCTTCCCCGTCGTCGGCATCGGTGCATCCGCCGGCGGCTTGGAGGCCTTCTCGCAACTGCTGTCCAATCTGCCTGCCGATACGG
>JBLNBU010000245.1:0-4337 GCA_050260215.1 Actinomycetota bacterium | reverse complement strand
AAAGCCGTAGCCCTGCAGCCCGTAGCGCGGCACCAGCAGGCTGGCGGCGCCGAACAGCAGCGCCGCGTGCAGCACGTGCACCGCGCCGACCCAGCCGTTGCGGCCGGTGACGTGCAGGGCGGGGAAATGCAGGCCGAACACGCAGTTGGCCAGGTAGGCCAGCGCCAGGAAGGGGAACAGCCCGACCATGGGCGTCCAGTCGCGCCCCAGCGCCAGCGGGATCACCAGCGGCGCCGCCAGCGAGAAGGCCAGCATGATCGGGCCGGTGACCAAGAGCTGCAGCCGCATGCCGTCGGCGATGGCGGCCGACAGGCGCGCGGGGTCGGACTGGACCTTGCTCATGGCCGGCAGCGCCACCCGCCACGCCACCTGGCGCATGAACGACAGCGATTCGGCCATGCGCAACGCGATGCCGACGGTGGCGGCGGCCTCGGGCCCCAGCAGGCGGGCGACCACCAGCGGGTTGACCAGGGCGCGCAGGTGCCACATCCAGGTGGCGGTGGCGAACGGCAACCCGAAGGACAGCACCGCCAGCAGCCGCTCGGCCCGCCAGGCCAGCCGCGGCCGATAGCCCGAGAAGACGAACAGCAGTACCGCCGCGGTCACCTGCTGGGCCCACAGCCCCGCCACCGCCGCATCGGTGCCCAGGCCCAGCGCTCCCAGCGGCAGGGCGGCGGCATAGAAGGCGGTCAGGCCCGACAGCTCGGCCACCGCCACCCGGCCATAGGCCAGGCGCCGCTGCAGAATGGCGCTGGGCACCAGGGCGACGAACTGCACCGGCAGGGTGGCGAACAGCAGCATCAAGGTGCGTTTCAGCCCCGGCACGCCGATCCATGCCTGGGCGGCCCAGGCGCCGGGCAGCGACACCAGGATGCCGCCGATCCCCGCCACCACCGCCAGGGTGAAGGCCTGGTGGCGATCGAGGTCGTCGGGTTCGTCGGTCTTGCGCACCAGCCAGACGTCGATGCCCAGCCCCAGCATGATCGAGGCATAGCCGTAAAGGGCAAAGGCGCTGACATACACCCCATAGGACGCCGCGCCGATAAGGCGCACCAGCGCCGCCAGCCCGGCGAACGAAATCGCCATGCCCAGCACCTGGCGGCCGGCGGTGGCGACCCCGCCCTTCAGCGCCAGTGCCCTGAGCCCGTTCATCCGCCGCGCACCCTTTGTGCCAGATGGGCGGCCAGGCGGGCGGCCAGGGCGACGATGGTCAGCGTCGGGTTGGCGTGGCTGGAGGTGGGAAACACCGCCGACGAGGCCAGATACAGGTTGTCGATGCCGTGGACGCGGCAGTGGCGGTCGACCACCCCGCGCGCCGGGTCGTCGGCCATCCGCGCCGTGCCGATATGGTGGCTGGCCGCGGCCTTGTAGCCGTCCAGAATCGCCGCCTCGTCGACATCGAGCCGGCCGGCGCCGCAGGCGGCAAGCTCGGCCGCCAGCAGCCGATGGGTGCCGACGATGCCGGCGAGATCGGTCTCGGTGATGCGCCAATCCACCTTCAGCCGCGGCATGCCGAAGGCGTCGACGCCCTCGCCCAGCATCACCCGGCTGTCGGGATTGGGCACCTGCTCGGCGTTGTAGTCGACGGCATAGGCGCCGTCCCGGGGCTTGAGCGCGATATAGGGCAGCTTGCGGGCCGCCAGCGAGTGCCGCCAGCCCCAGTCAATGGCGAAGCGGGCCAGTTCGGGCAGGCCGCCCAGCACGTTGCCCAGGTGGCGAGCCAGCGACGGCCGCACCTCCTGCTCCGCCCCGGCGCGGAAGTTGTAGCTGGCGACCTTGCGGCCGTATTCGGGTTCGAGCAGGGTGTGCACCAGGTACAAGGCCGACAGCACCGGGCTGCCGTGGGCCGGGTCGGCGACCACCGGCGGCTCGAAGCGCAAGATGGTGTTGGTCAGCCCCAGGCGGCGCTGGGCCGGCGCCTTGACCGCGAAGAAGCGCCGGCAATAGATGCCCTTGGGATCTCGCTCGTAGGCGAACACCACTTTGGCCGGATCGGGGAAGCGCGCCACCGCCGCCTTGCCCTCGATGTGGCACATATAGAAGCGCCCGAGCGTCGGCCGCCCCTGTCCCAGCCCCGACGCCAGCATCAGCCGCGGGGTTTCCAGCCCGCCGGCGGCCAGCACGGTGTGGCGGGCGGCGACGGTGAACCCGCGCCCCGGCGCCGACGCCATGCGCAGGCCCGCGACCGCGCGCCCCGACTCCGCCATGTCCACGCCCACGCAGGCGGCCGAGAGCACCACGCGCAGGTCGGGCGCCGCCGCCATCATCGACCGGTAGCGCGACCCGAAGCGGGTGGGCGGCGAAAACCGCTCAAGGCCGTCGATGTCGACCTGGTCGGAGGCCAGGCCCGGCACCATCGGCGGACGGCCGGCCAATGCCTCGCCGGCGCGGAAACGGAACGGACCGGCCTCGCACCAGGCGGCGGCCTTGTCGTACCAGCGGCGCAGCTCGGCCCAGTCCATGGGCCAGCCGCTCCACGGCACGTGGGGACGCTCTTCCAGGTCGATGGGATCGAACGGCACGCAGCGCCCGCCCCACAGCGCGCTGGTCCCGCCCAGGCCGCGGCGGCGATAGAGCACCAGCTGGGGGTGGCGTTCCAGGTCGACCACCTCGCCGTGGAAGGGGTCGAGCTCGGCCGCCCCCTTCTCGCCGCCGGCTTCGAGCAGCAGCACCGACAGCCCCGACCCCAGCAGTTCGCCGGACAGGGTGATGCCGGCAGGGCCGGCACCGACCACCGCCACGTCGGCCTCGAGGCGGGCGCCGTCGGGCAACTCGCGCGCGTCCAGGATCATGGCCGCACCCTCTACTGCCGCGCCGCGACGGGCGCCGAGCGCATGGGACAGCTGTCGAAGCACCGGGCCATGGCGTGCCACAGCGGCTTGCGCACCAGGTCGCGGTCCAGCGGCAGCGGACGGGCTTCGGGCTGCTCGCGGACCAGCCAGCTGTAGCGGTCGGACAGCCCCCAGCTCAGCACCGCCACCGTCTCCGGCCGGTCCAGGACCACGTCGAGGAAGCGCCGCGCGGTATCGGCCACCGCCCGGTCGCGCTCGGCCATGCCCGACGGCCCGCCGCGGTCGTTGACGTCGAGTTCGGTGACCACGATCTTCAGGCCCATGGCCGCCGCCTCGTGCAGGAAGGCCGACAGGCGCTTGGGGTCCAGCGGCGGCCCGAAGGCGCGCAGATGGGCCTGCAGCCCGACCGCGTCGACGGGAACGGCGCGGGCACGCAACGACTCCAGCAGGCGCAGCACTGCGGTGCGGCGGTCTTCCTGGCGCTGGTCGGCGGCTTCCAGGTCGTAGTCGTTGTAGACCAGCATGGCTTCGGGGTCGCCGGCGCGGGCGGCGTGGAAGGCCATCTCCACATAGGCGGGGCCGAAGGCGTCCAGCCACGGGCTGGGGCGCAAGCTGCCGTCGCCGCCTTCGGTGGGCTCGACGGCTTCGTTGACCACGTCCCACGACACCGCGGTGCCACGGAAGTGCTTGGCCACCTGCTCAACATAGGCGGTCAGCAGGCGTTCCTCGGGCCGCTCGGCCAGGGCCTGGCCCAGCCACAGCGGCAGCGACTGGTGCCAGACCAGGGTATGGCCGCGGAAGGCCTGGCCGTGGCGGCGGGCGAACCCGGCCAGGCGGTCGCCGGCGGTGAAGTCCAGCCGGCCGGGTGCGGCCTCGATGGCCTGGCGCTTGGTCTCCCACTCGGGCACCACCATGCCGGCGTCGCGGGCAAACACCCGGGCGAAGCCCTGGTCGGCCAGCTGGTCCGAGGTCACCGCCGCCCCATAGGCCAGGCCGCGCTTGGCCGCCCGCCCGGCCAGCGGCCCGCCGGCATCCGTGGGCACGGCCGCCCCCAGGGCGGAAACCGACAGTCCGGCAGCGGCGGCGGTCAGGAAGCGGCGGCGGTCCATGTCGTCCCTCCACGCGATCGGGGTGGGGCGGGATGCTAGACCGGCCAAGTGGCCCGGGTCGAAGACCCTTTCGGGGAGCCTCCGTCAGAATTTGTAGATGGCGGAAACCTCGGCGACCAGCCAGGTGGCGTCGACCCGGTCGGAAGTGCCCTGCTGGCTGCGCATGAACTGCTTGCCGCCGTCGCCCGGCATCGCCGCCGCCACCGCCCCGGCCAGCGACAGGTGGTCGTCGACCTTGTATTCGGCGATCAGGTCCAGCTCGTCGAGGGCATGGTCCGAGGTCACGCCGGCAAACTGGCGCGGCTGGTCCCATTGGAAGCGATAGTAGATGGCCGACAGCTTCAGCCCGTCCACCGGCTGGACCGAGCCGGCCAGCTGGTAGACGTCGACGTTGCTGTTGAAGATCAGGTACTGGCCGGCGATCTCGCCCATGTAC
>JBLNBU010000244.1:0-7388 GCA_050260215.1 Actinomycetota bacterium | reverse complement strand
GGGTGGCGCGGTCGAGGAAATGGCGGGACTGCCGACCGTCGACCTCGATCATCCACTCGCCGCCGGACGAGCGCGACAGGCATTCCTTGGCGACGCGAGCCGCCGCCAGGGCCTGCTTGGCCTCGCCCGAGGTGATCGACTCCTCGCCCAGCGAGGCGGCGCGCTCGGCCAGGAAATGCTCGGCGATGGCGTGGTCGATATCGTCACCGCCCAGGGCGGCGTCGCCGCCGGTGGCGATGACCTGGAACACGCCCTTTTCCATGCGCAGGATGGAAATGTCGAAGGTGCCGCCGCCCAGGTCGTAGACGGCGTAAAGCCCCTCGGCCGCGTTGTCGAGGCCGTAGGCCAGTGCCGCCGCGGTCGGCTCGTTGACCAGGCGCAGCACTTCCAGCCCGGCCAGGCGGGCGGCGTCCTTGGTGGCGGTGCGCGCGGCATCGTCGAAATAGGCCGGCACGGTGACCACGGCACGGTCGACCGAATTGGCCGTCGCCTCCTCGGCACGCGCCTTGACCGCACGCAGGATGTCGGCCGAGATCTCGACCGGAGTCAGCGTGCGCCCGGCGACCTTCAGGCGGACCATGCCGCCCTCGGCGGCGGCGTCCAAGGTGAACGGCAGCGTGCCGGCCAGGCCCTTGACGTCGGCGGCGCCGCGGCCCATCAGGCGCTTGATCGAGCTGACCACCTGGTCGGGGCTTTCCAGGATCATCCGGCGGGCCTGCTGGCCAACGGTGACGGTGCCGTCCTCGCCGTAGTGGACCACCGACGGGATCAGGCCGGCGCCCTCGGAGTCGCGCAGCACTTCGGTCTGGGTGTCGCGGGCGATGGCGACCACCGAATTGGTGGTGCCCAGGTCGATGCCCACGGCCAATCCCCGCTCGGACTCGTGGGGGCCCGGTGTCTCGCCCGGCTCGTGGAGTTGCAGCAGCATCGTTCCCTCGTTCTTGTCGTCTTGGTACTTCCCTCTCCCAGCGGGAGAGGGATCGAGGGTAAGGGAGAGATGCGTCCGCCGCTTGTCCGGCCGAGACATTTCTCCCTCACCCCGGCCCTCTCCCGCTGGGAGAGGGGGAAATGAGACCCTACCCCCGCGCCAGCCGCAGCTTCTTGACCCGGGCCTCTTCGGCCAGCTTGGCCAGGTATTTGAGGCGGATGGTCAGGTGGGCGGCTTCGTCCAGGTCGCCGGCGTTGAAGGCGGCCGAGATGTGGCACTGGCAGGCGATGACTTCGGATTCCGCCTCGGTGGCCAGCTGGGCCGCTTCCTCGACGGTGTCGGCCTCGGCCAGGGCCTCGCGCTTCTCCATCTGCTCCATCAGCAACTCGGGGTCGTTGATGGTGCCGCAGGCGGTCAGGTCGACCTTGTGGCCCAGCAGGCCCAGCAGGTAGGCGGCGCGCTTGAGCGGGTCCTTCAGTGTCTCATAGGCCTCGTTGAGCGCGGTGGCCTGGGCCTGCGACAGCGCCTTTTCCTTGCCCGACTTGCCGGCGAAGCGGTCGGGATGCAGGCGGCGCTGGAAACCGAAATACTGCTTCTGCAACAGATCCTGGTCGACGTCGAAGGTCGGCGTCATGCCGAGCCGCGAATAATGGTCGGTGCCGCCGGGGCCCTGCACCGCGCCGCAGACCGAACAGAACAGCGCCCGCGACGCCACCGGCCCCTTGCAGGACCAGCACGGCTGGACGGCGGCGACTGCGGAAGCGTTCATCACCGAAAAAGCCCGCATCAGACGTGGAAGGACTCGCCGCAGCCGCAGCGCCCCTTCTCGTTGGGATTGCGGAAGACGAAGCCGGACTGCAGCTTGTCCTCGACGAAGTCCATCTCGGTCCCCAGGATGAACATGGTCGCCTTGGGGTCGATCAGCACGGTGACGCCCTCGGCCTCGACCACCTCGTCGAAGGGGGAGCGCTCGTCGGCGTATTCCAGGGTGTACGACAGGCCCGAGCAGCCCTTCGAGCGCACGCCGATGCGAATGCCCGCCGACGGCTTGCCGCGCTTGGCCAGCAGAGCCTTGACCCGCTCGGCGGCGGCGGCGGTGATGGTCATGGGGGCCTTGTGTTCCATGTCGGTCCTCTCGCGTCTTCTTCGTCAGTCGGTCGCCCGGGATGCGGACAAAGCCCGCCTCACTCGGCGGCTTCGTCCTTGCCGGTCTTCTTCTTGTAGTCGGCGATGGCGGCCTTGATAGCATCCTCGGCCAGCACCGAACAATGGATCTTGACCGGCGGCAGGGCCAGCTCGCTGGCGATGTCGGTGTTCTTGATCTGGGCGGCCTCTTCCAGCGTCTTGCCCTTGACCCACTCGGTGACCAGCGAGCTCGACGCGATGGCCGAACCGCAGCCGAAGGTCTTGAACTTGGCGTCCTCGATGATGCCCTCGGGGCTGACCTTGATCTGCAGCTTCATCACGTCGCCGCAGGCCGGCGCGCCGACCAGGCCGGTGCCGACGGTCTCGTCCTTCTTGTCCATGGTCCCGACGTTGCGGGGGTTCTCGTAGTGGTCGATGACCTTGTCGCTGTAAGCCATAGGTTTTCTCCTTGTCCCTCAGGCGCCGGGCGGGGCGCGTCCGCGCCCCTTGGCTCCACCGCTTCGCTCCGGCTCGCTCAGCGCTCGCGCGCTCGGCTTCGCCTCGCTCTTAAATCACGTCAGTGCTCGGCCCACTGGACCGACTTGATGTCGACACCTTCCAGGTGCATCTCCCACAAGGGGCTCATCTCGCGCAGGTGCTCGACCGCCTCGACCACGTGGTTGATGGCGTAATCGATGTCGTCTTCGCTGGTGAAGCGGCCCAGGCCGAAGCGGAGCGAGGTGTGCGCCATTTCGGCGTCCAGGCCCAGCGCGCGCAGCACGTAGGACGGCTCAAGCGAGGCCGAGGTGCAGGCCGAGCCCGAAGACACCGCCAGGTCCTTGACCCCCATCATCAGCCCCTCGCCCTCGACGAAGGCGAACGACAGGTTGAGGTTGCCGGGGATGCGGCGGTCGAGGTCGCCGTTGACGTACACCTCGGGCAGGCGGGCGCGGATGCCGTTCAGCAGGCGGTCGCGCAAGGAGCGCAGCCGCTCAGCCTCGGCGCCCATCTCGGCGGCCGCGATGCGGCAGGCCTCGCCCAGGCCGACGCACAGGGGCGTGGCGAGCGTGCCCGAGCGCATGCCGCGCTCCTGGCCACCGCCGTTGATCATCGGCACCAGGCGCACGCGCGGGCGGCGGCGGACGTACAGGGCGCCGACGCCCTTGGGGCCATAGATCTTGTGACCCGAGATGCTCATCAGGTCGATGTTCATGGCATTGACGTCGAGCGGGATCTTGCCCACCGCCTGGGCGCAGTCGGTGTGGAAGAAGGCGCCCTTCTTGCGGCAGATGGCGCCGATCTCGGCCAGCGGCTGGATCACGCCGATCTCGTTGTTGACGCCCATCACCGAGACGATGGCGGTCTTGTCGGTCACCGCAGCCTCCAGCTCGGCCAGGTCGACCAGGCCGTCGGTCTTGACCGGCAGGTAGGTGACGCGGAAGCCCTCCTGCTCGAGGTGGCGGCAGGTGTCGAGCACGCATTTGTGCTCGGTGACCACGGTGACGATGTGGTCGCGCTTGTCCTTGTAGAAGTGGGCGACGCCCTTCAAGGCCAGGTTGTTGGACTCGGTGGCGCCCGAAGTGAAGATCACTTCCTTGGCGTCGGCGCCGATGATGGCGGCGATATGCTCGCGTCCCACCTCGACCGCTTCCTCGGCTTCCCAGCCGTAGCGGTGGTTGCGCGAGTGCGGGTTGCCGAACTTCTCGGTGAAATAGGGCAGCATGGCCTCGACCACCCGCGGGTCGCAGGGGGTGGTCGCCTGGTAGTCGAGGTAGATCGGCTGCCCGGGGGCCCGGGGAAGCACCTTCTTGTTGACCACGGTCATCCTTGCATCCTCTTTTTTCTGGGGCGTCACGCGGCGGCTGCCGCGGGCGCCAATCCCTTGCGACGGGCCAGCCCGGCCCAAGCGTCCAGGAACTTCTCGACTTCTGCCCAGCGGCTGGCCGGGCCCAGGCTGACCCGGATCGCCGCCCCGCTCACCGCCCGGTCCAAGCCCATGGCGGCCAGCACGTGCGAGGCCGACACCTTGCCCGAGGAACAGGCCGAACCGGCGCTCACCGCCACTCCGGCCAAGTCCAGGGCCATCACCGCCACCTGCGCGTCGACGCCCGGCAGGGCCAGGCAGCTGGTGTTGGCCAGCCTGGGGGCACCGGAGCCCACCACCACCGCGCCGGGAACCCGTCGCAGCGCCTCGTCCTCGAGCCGATCACGCAAATGACGCAACTCTAATATAACTCCGTTCGCCAAGTCATCCACCGCGAGCCCTGCGGCAACGCCGAAGCCGGCGATGCCGGCCAGGTTCTCGGTGCCGGCGCGGCGGCGACGTTCCTGCCCACCTCCCAGCAAGAGCGGTGCCAGTCGCCGGTCGGGATCGGCCAGGACCAGGGCGCCGACGCCGGGCGGTCCGCCCAGCTTGTGGGCCGACAGCGTCAGCATGTCGACGTCCAGGCCCAGCTCCATGCGCCCGGCGGCCTGGGCCGCGTCGCAGTGGAAAAGCGCGCCGACGGCCCGCGCCAGGCGGGAAACCTCGGCGACCGGCTGGACGATGCCGGTCTCGTTGTTGGCGGCCATCACCGACACCAGCGCCGGGCGCGGATCGGCGGCCAGCAGGGCTTCCAGCGCCCCCAGGTCGACGACGCCGTCGGTCGTGACCGGAATGCGCTCGGCCTGCGGCACCGCTTCAAGCACCGAGGCGTGTTCGATTGCCGACACCAGGATGCGGTCGCGTCCGCTTCCCGCCAGGGCCAGGGCATTGGCCTCGGTACCGCCCGAGGTGAACACCACGCCTTCGGGGCGGGCGCCGGCCAGGGCGGCCACGGCGGCGCGGGCCTGTTCCAGGCGGCGCCTGGCGGCGCGGCCGAAGCCGTGCACCGACGACGGGTTGCCCGGCTCGGCCAAGGCCTCGGCCATGGCCGCGACCACCGCGGGGCGCACCGGAGCGCCGGCGTTGCAGTCGAGGTAGGCCGAGCCCATCGCGAAACCCCCGTCCTTTCCCGTGCCTACTGCGCCGCCACCGCGCCGCCGCCGCCGGCGGAGCCGTGGAACATCCCCGAGGTGCCGAGGATGCGGCGCTCGCACACGTCGGCCAGCGACACCGACGACAGGTAGAGGTAGATCTGGTTGCCCAGTTCCTCCCACAGGTCGTGGGTCAGGCAGCGGCCCTTGTTGTTGTGGCAGCCGGCCGGCGTGCCCGGCGCGCAGCGGGTGGTCTGGATCGGCTCGTCGACCGCCAGGATGATGTCCGAGATGCGCGTCTGCTGGGTCGGCCGCGCCAGCAGGTAGCCGCCGCCCGGACCGCGCACGCTTTTAACCAGCCCGCCCTTCCTGAGCTTGCCGAACAGCTGCTCGAGATAGGACAGCGAGATTTCCTGGCGCTCGGCGATGTCGGCGAGAGCCACCGGGCTACCCTCGGAATGGCTGGCCAGGTCGACCATCGCCATCACGGCATAGCGTCCCTTGGTGCTGAGCTTCACGTCTTCAGTCTCCCGATACCCTACTGTTGTCCCGATGCCGCCTGCGGCGGTTCTTCTTGTTCGTCTCCGACCAGGCGCACCGGCGGATGGTGGCCGGC
Organism: Actinomycetota bacterium; assembly: GCA_050260215.1. GTDB lineage: Bacteria > Pseudomonadota > Alphaproteobacteria > Rhodospirillales > Magnetospirillaceae > JBLNBU01. The sequence goes on along the minus strand of JBLNBU010000244.1, from coordinate 1,764 downwards.
GCCTTCCAGCTGCTCGATGCGCTCCATCAGGGTCGCCACCTGGCCGCGCAAGGAATCGATGGCGCGCGCCACCGGGTCGGGCAGGTCCTCGGTCAGGCCATAGGCGCAGAATTCTTCGGCACCGGCGCGGCGCATCACCATGCGGGCGGGGATGCCGACCATGGTCACCCCCGGCGGCACCTCGGCCAGCACCACGGCGTTGGCGCCGATGCGCGCCCCCTTGCCGACGGTGAACGGCCCCAGCACCTGGGCGCCCGAGCCGACGATGACCCCGTCTTCCAGCGTCGGATGACGCTTGCCCTTGTGCAGCGAGGTGCCGCCCAGGGTCACGCCCTGGTACAAGGTGACGTCGTCGCCGACGATGGCGGTCTCGCCGATCACCACCCCGGTGCCGTGGTCAATGAACAGCCGCCGGCCGATGCGGGCGCCGGGATGGATCTCGATGCCGGTCAGCATCTTGCCCAGATGCGACAGCACGCGGCCCAGCACCCGGAACCCCTTCTCCCAGCACAGGTGCGACAGCCTGTAGATCAGGATGGCATGCAGGCCCGGATAGCACAGCAGAACCTCCAGCCAGGAGTGTGCCGCCGGATCCCGGTGCCGAATCGATGCGATGTCTTCGTGAAGGCTCTTGAAAATCATAGGTCTCAATATGTTAATGTACGCCCATCGACTCGGGCGTGCCCAAGGGGGGGATAGCCCAACGGCCGCCGAAGCATCGAAGGGGAATATAGGATGCCCGACAAGGCCGGTCAAGTATGACCGCCTGTGATCCCGTCTGCTGCCGATATTTTCACCGAGGCGAATGGTCAGGTATGGCCGACGCCCGGCACCTGGAGACTGTACGGTGAGACATGCCTGAAGTTATTTTCAACGGTCCCGACGGCCGCCTTGAAGGCCGCTATCAGCACGGGAAGTCCCCGACCGCCCCCGTGGCGCTGCTGCTGCATCCGCACCCGCAGCACGGCGGCACCATGAACAACAAGGTCGTCTACGCGCTGTACCAGTCGTTCGTGAAGCGCGGCTTCTCGACGCTGCGCTTCAATTTCCGCGGTGTCGGCCGCAGCCAGGGCCGGTTCGACAACGGCCAGGGCGAGCTGTCCGATGCGGCGGCGGCGCTGGACTGGATGCAGTCGTTCAACGCCAACGCTCAGGCCTGCTGGGTCGCCGGCTTCTCGTTCGGTGCGTGGATCGGCATGCAGTTGCTGATGCGCCGCCCCGAGATCGACGGCTTCGTCTCGGTGGCTCCGCCGGCCAACATGTTCGATTTCTCGTTCCTGGCGCCCTGCCCGTCCTCGGGCCTGATCGTCCACGGCAGCCACGACGACCTGGTGCCCGAGCCGTCGGTGTCGAAGCTGGCCAGCAAGCTGGGGGCGCAGCGCAACATCCGGGTGCGCTACCGCACCATCGATGGGGCCAACCACTTCTTCGGCAGCCACCTCGACCACCTGAGCGGCGTGGTCGATTCGTACCTGGACGAGCACCTGGGCGAAATGCCGGCCCGCCCCGTGGTCCGCGAGCCCGAGCCGGAAATGGCCGTGGCCATGGGCTGAGGGCACCCGCTTTTCCAACAGATCGTCACCCCCGGGCTTCGGCCCGGGGGTCTTTGGATGGCCGGGTCAAGCCCGGCCATGACGTTATCGGGTGGGGTTGATTACTTCACCTGGTCGCAGCGGGCGGCGCCCAGTTGGCGCCATTCGCTGGTGCGCTTGCCGAACGCCACCGACGAGACGTCGACCACGCGGACGATGAAGATCCGCGCCT
>JBLNBU010000243.1:0-3372 GCA_050260215.1 Actinomycetota bacterium | reverse complement strand
GCCACAGCATGGACCAGCTTGATGATCAGCTTGGCCATGGCGTAGCCCGGCGCCGCCTTGCCGCCGAAGATGAAGGTGCGCGGGGTGACGTCCAGCGCCGGGTTGCGCTTGAGGCGGTGGTACAAGGTGATGACGTGCAGCAGGTTCAGATGCTGGCGCTTGTATTCGTGGATGCGCTTGGCCTGGATGTCGAACAGGCTGGCCGGGTCGACGACGATGCCCAGCTTGCGGTCGATGTAGTCGGCCAGGGCCTGCTTGCGGTCCAGCTTGACCCGGCGCCATTCGGCTTGGAAGTCGGGGTCGTCGGCGAACTGCTCCAGGCCCTTCAACTCGGACAGGTCGTGCTCCCAGGCCCGGCCCAGCTTCGAGCCGATCAGCCCCGACAGCCCCGGGTTGCTGAGCATCATGAAGCGCCGCGGGGTGACGCCGTTGGTCTTGTTCTGGAACTTGTGCGGCCACAGCTCGGCGAAGTCGCGCAGCACGGTTTCCTTCAGCAGGCGCGAGTGCAGGGCGGCGACGCCGTTGACGGCAAAGGCGCCGACGCAGGCCAGGTGGGCCATGCGCACGTAGCGCGGCCCGCTTTCGTCGATGATCGATAGCCGGGCGACGCGCTCGCCGTCCCAGGGATAGCGCAGGCGCACCTCGTCGAGGAACCGGGCGTTGATCTCGTAGATGATCTCCATGTGCCGGGGCAGCAGGTTCTCGAACAGCGGCACCGGCCACTTTTCCAGCGCTTCGGGCAACAGGGTGTGGTTGGTGTAGGCGAACGTCCGGGTGGTCACGCCCCAGGCGGTGTCCCAGTCCAGCTGGTGCTCGTCGACCAGCAGCCGCATCAGCTCGGCCACGGCGATGGCCGGATGGGTGTCGTTGAGCTGGACCGAGTACTTCTCGTGGAGGCGCTCCAGCGGCATGCCGGTGGTCAGATAGATGCGCAGCATGTCCTGCAGCGAGCAGGTGACGAAGAAATGCTGCTGCAGCAAGCGCAGGCGCTTGCCGATCTCGGGCTCGTCGTTGGGATAGAGCACCTTCGAGATGGTTTCCGAACGGATCTCGCGGGTCACCGCGCCGTAGTAGTCGCCGCGGTTGAAGGCGTGGAAGTCGAAGGCCTCGGTGGCCTCGGCGGCCCACAGGCGCAGCAGGTTGACGGTGTCGACCCCGTGGCCCAGCACGGGCGTGTCGATGGCGACGCCGCGGAACACCTCGTGCGGGATCCAGCGGACATGGAAGTTGCCGTGCTCGTCGGTGGCGTGCTCGACGTGGCCGCCCAGCTTGACGTCGTAGCAGATGTTGGGCCGGCGCACCTCCCACGGGTTGCCGCCGTGCAGCCAGTTGTCGGTCACCTCGACCTGCCAGCCGTCGCGGATGGTCTGGGTGAAGATGCCGAACTGGTAGCGGATGCCGTAGCCGACCGCCGGGATCTCCAGGGTGGCCAGCGAATCCATGAAGCACGCCGCCAGCCGCCCCAGGCCGCCGTTGCCCAGGCCGGGCTCTTCCTCGTGGGCGATCAGGGCGTCCATGTCGATGCCCAGGCCGGCCAGCGCCTCGCGCGCGGCGTCGGTGATGCCCATGTTCAGCATGTTGTTGGCCAGGTGCGGCCCGGGCAGGTACTCGGCCGACAGGTAGCAGACGGTGCGCGGGTTGTCCCGCTTGTAGGTCTGCACCGTCGACACCCAGCGCTGCAGCATGCGATCGCGCACGGTATAGGCCAGCGCCTTGTACTTGTCGTCCAGGGTGGCGACCTCGAGGAAGCGGCCCTGGATGTAGAACAGGTTGTCGAGGAAGGCGGCCCGCAGCGACTCGGCGCTGAGCCCGGTGCGGACGTGCTGGTAGCCCGACTCCTGGCGCAGGTCTAGATCCTTGCCCGGCATCCCGTCCTCCCCGGTCTAGAAGCCCTGTCGATTGAACTCCCCCCGGGGCCGATTGGCAAGGGGGCTAAGCCGTCGGAAACGCCGCGAAGAACGTGGTGCCGCGGTCGGGTTCGGAGGCCAGCCAGATGCGGCCGCCGTGGCTTTCGACCACCTTCTTGCAGATGGCCAGGCCGATGCCGGAACCCTCGTATTCCTGGGTGGTGTGCAGGCGTTGGAAGATGCCGAAGACGCGGTCGGCGTGCTCGGGCGGGATGCCGATGCCGTTGTCTTCGACCTGAACCATCACCTCGTCGCCGTTGCGCCGCCAGCCGATGGCGATGCGCGGCGGGCGCTCGGGGCTGCGGTACTTGATGGCGTTGCCCACCAGGTTCTGGAACAGCCGGGTCAACTCGCCGGCGTTGCCGTGGACCACGGGGGCGTCGGGGGCGAGCTCGACCGAGGCCCCGGCTTCCTCGAGGTTCCATTTCAGGTTGGTCAGCGCCTCGGCCGCCGCCGCGCCCAGGTCGACGTCCTCGCCGTGGTCGGCGCGGCCCGAGCGCGAGTATTCCAGGAGGTCGACGATCAGCCGGTCCATGCGAGTGGCGCCGTCACGGGCATAGGCGACGAACTGGGCGGGCTCGTCGGCCAGGCCGGGGCCCAGGCTGCGTTCCAGCAAGGTCAAATAGCTGGTGACCATGCGCAGCGGCTGGCGCAGGTCGTGGCTGGCCACATAGGCGAAGGCCTGCAGGTCGGCGTTGACCTTCTCCAGCTCGCGGGTTTTTTCGGCCAGGCGGCGCTCGGCCTCGCGGGCGTCGGTGACGTCCTGGAGGACGCCGCCGACCGAGGCCGGCTCGCCGGCCAGGAACTCGGTCTCGCCGAAGGTCACCGACAGGTGGCGGGCGGGCGCGCCGCTGCGCTGCAGCCGCAGTTCCAGGGTGGTGCCGGTCTTGGGGTGGGCCAGGGCGCGCAGGACCTTGGCCTGGTCCTCGGACGCCAGCAGCGACAGCAATTGGGGCAGGGGCACCGAGCCGGTCTCGCCCTTGTCCAGCCCGGTGATGCGGAAGACCTCGTCCGAGCAGGTGATCTCGTCGGTATCGTAGTGGTAGTCCCAGTTGCCCAGCCGCCCGATGCGCTGGGCGGCCAGCAGTTTGTCGCGCTCGACGTCCAGCTTGTGGCGGGCCTCGTTCTGCTCGGCGGCGTGCAGCTCCGACAGGCGGTTGACCATGTAGTTGACGGCCGAGGCCACCTCGGCGACCTCGTCGCCGCCGTGGACGGCCAGGCGCCGCTCGGAGAAGCCCTCGCTTACGACCGCGTTGGCGAAGTCGCGCAGGCTGCGCAGCTCGGTGGTCAGCCGGCGGCCGGCGGCGCCGCTCAGCACCACGATCAGGCCCATGGCCACCACCGCGGCCAGGGCGAAGACCAGCGCCACCTTCTGCAGCGACGGCGACGGGCTGTCAGCGTCGGACACCTCGACCATGAACCCGGGCTGGACCAGCACGCCGCCGGCCTCGACGGGGTGGCGCAT
>JBLNBU010000242.1:0-6004 GCA_050260215.1 Actinomycetota bacterium | reverse complement strand
ATCTCCCTGCGAATGAGTTCGCGCACCCCGTCCCCATCGCGTTTCCCATTCATGACCTCGGCGACCTGCCTCAGCAATGGTTGCCGTTCTGCCGGCGCACCAGCGATGTTTATGGAAAGATCGAAATCGGGAGAGGCGTTGCGCACCAGGTTGTTCAGTATCTCGGTTAGCGCTTCGTGCTTGTCGAAGTCTTCCCTAGCATATGCATAGAATGCCAGCTCGAGGCGGTGCCTTGGTTCATATACGTTGTGGTAGCAATACTGATATTCATCATAGGCTGCGGAACAATCATCTGCAGCCAGCAGGCATCCACACAAATTTACCCGGCTGTTCAAGTCTCCTGGATCGTTCTTGATGGCTGCCTTGAAAGATCGGATGGCGCCCGACATATCCCCGCTCTCTCTGCAAATTATCCCCTTCTCCGCATTCGCCCCGGCGTGATCGGGGGAAAAGTCCAAGGCGCAAGAAACAAGGTCGCAGTATACGGGCCTGTCCTTTATGATTGATTTGTATACGGATCCGGCGAGAACCATGAGGTTCACATTCGCCCTGTATTTCAGAATAGTATTCTTGAGATCCTCTTCCGCCATAGTAACCGGGGTGTTATTTTCATAAATGTCCCGCGATATCTTGGCGAACGTGGAGAAGTAGTCATGGAACCGCGACGGGTTGAGAGAGATGGGCTGTTGAGCCGTCCTTCCGTACAACCCGAGTTTCCACATGAGCTGGTCATGATGTCTGAACGAAACCATCTCTGCCAGCGAAGACGAGGGATAACTGAGCGAGTGCAGGCGCTCCTGCCACTGAAGCATGAAGTCGTCAAAATCTGTGTGATCGACCATGGTTAGGCGCCCGGGAAGGTCGTCGAAAATCTTAAGTATGGGCAGTCCCGGCGCACTCTTGTTGACCCAATATATTTCCTCGATGGATCCGGTTTTGACCAAATTCCCAAGAAGCTCAGCTATGCCTTTTTCATTTCCCGCATAGCCAAGTGCGATCAGAATGCTATTTTTCATTCTCGACTGAAGCGCATTCAGCACATCTTCAGAAATTTTATCGGTGCTTTCCTTGGAGTTTCGGGAGTGGTACCTGCTGTCGCCATGAATCTTGAGAATGGTGACAGGGAAGTTGCCGTCTTCCGACTTTTCCATGAATTCCACCAACGTCGGGTCTGGAATGACAACGGGGAAATGGTTGGTGTATTTGAGGAAGGCCTGCTCGATCAAATTATCGAAATTGGTGGTAATGACCGTTTTGAGGATTGGTCTCGGCCAGGGAAGTGGAGAGGCGAGAATATTCGCGAAGGTGATATAGCCGGACGCCGGGTGGCGGGACTGCGTAAACCGACTGATCTCAGTCTTGAGGGCGGCCATTCCCTCACCCCAGCGCGCATCACATATACGAAAGTAATCTTGCGCGGCGCTGCTGTCGGTTACGTCCCGAAGTCCGTCATGGCCGTCCCTCTTCAGTTCGTGGAGCCATTTACGTGCCAGCTGGCCGGCGTCGGGAACGCCGGACGTCACCGAACACCCCGCCCCCAGCAGGAATACCACGCTTCTGCCGTGCCAATCGCGACCGCACAGGGGGCCAAGAAGCTGGTTCAATGATATTTTGCGGGTCATCGGCCGATCTCCCCCCCTCCGCCCCTTACCGCGACGCCCTCGGCCAGGGGGATTGTGTGCGTGTGAAAGCGCCTTTTGTATTCGAAGTCTTCCTTGCCCAAATCCAGTTCACGCAGGCCCAACCGGCCGGCATGGCGCACCATCTCGGCCAGCATGATCAGGCCGGGCGAATAGCGGGCGAATTCGGGGTCGTAGACGGTGGTCCAATAATGCCAGAGCCGGTCCGAGCGCAGTCCCAGATGCATGGCGATGGGCCGGTCCGCGCAGCGCAGAATCGTGAATACTCCGCCGAAGGTGGGTTCATCCGCATCAAGCAGGCGATGCATCAACCGGTGTTCCCAGGCACTGGTGAACCGTCCGGCCCAGCCGCTGCGCGCCCATTGCGCCGATTTCCACTCCAGCATGGTATCGACGAGCTGGTGGTTCCTTTCGTGCGGGGAAAAGGACAGCGGCCCGACCTCGCGTTCGATCATCCGCATCTTGCGGCGCACGTCCTGCAACAGCCCGCGCCCGGCTCGGCGCAGATATGCCTCGTAGGCCTCGAAGCCGTGCGACAGGTCGATGGACCAGGAAACGTCGCGGACGCGGTGGAAGCGTTCCCATTGCGGCTGGCTGGCCAGGACGTGGTCGAAGCGCCACGTGTCCAGTCCGACCCCGTCGAGCAGGGCTTCGGGCAGCCAGGAGAGGTCGGGGCTCGCCACCACTCCCTGATAGTCGCAGAAGATCGAGCCGACCGGGCGCGCCCGGCGGGGGGCTTCGAGTTCGAAGGGAAAGATGCCGACCACGTCGCGCCCCTGGCGCATGATTCCGACCTGGACGCCGTCGACGCACGATGCGACCAGGCGGATATAGCCGGGCGTGAAGAACGGGCTGGAAAAGCCCGGCTGGGCGACCAGCCGCAGCCAGGTATTCACGCATGCCTCGGTCAGATCAGCCGGCGGACGAACTTCGAAGCCGATGTGCTGGGTCGCGCCTTTCACCCCCGCCTCCTCTCAGATGGCCGTGTCGGGCAAGGGGTGTAGGCGGTTGTCACAGACCGCGCATTGGTGGCCGGCACCCCGGCGGTCGCCGGCCTCGAGAAGGGCGCGCAAACGGACGAACTCTTCGGACTGCCAGATCTCCCGCAGGCTTTGGCGATCGACCCGCCCCATGGGGCGCTGCCCGGCCGCGTCCTCGTGGCAAAGCACGACCGTGCCGTCGTGGTGGATCATCAGCATCTCGCTCGGCCCGTAGCACGGCAGGTTCCACGACACCGGGGCGCCCACCAGCCCGCCCCGATTGGACAGCATGAAATCGCCCGCCTGGCGGACCTGTTGGAACGGCCGCTCGGCAAAGGGCCTGCCGCTGTGCCGCGTCACCAGGAAGTGGTCGATGCCTGCCTGCAGCAGGGCGGCGTGGCGGCGGTCGTCGAGCAGGTCGCCGTTGGTATAGAGAACCAGCCACGCGCCAGGCAGGCTGCCACGGGCGTGCGCCACCAGGTCCTCCAGCTGCGGGTGCAACAGCGGCTCGTTGTACATGTGAAAGGAAAGGCGGCCCGAAAACTCCAGTTCGGCCAACTGATCGATGATGCTTTCGAAGACTGGGAGATCGAGAAAGTGTTGGGGTTTGCGGAACCAGTCCTGGGACTGCGGACAATAGGCGCAACGCCGGTTGCAGTGGCTGCTGACCTCGATTTCCACCACCTGGAACCAGGCGGGCGTGTCCTCGCAGGGGGGCGCGGCGGTCGGCATGGTCATTCCGAGTCGATCAGCGCGTGGGCATGCCGCCGGATCTTGTCCACGGCCTCCACGATGGCCCCGATTTCGGGCGGCCCTCCCAATAGACAGGGATGCGGCAGGCCGACGCACTGGTTCCAGGCCTCCCCGGCGGCGGGAAGGTCGAAACGGGCCGGGTCCACTTGTGCGCCCAGTCCCGGCGTCCGCGCCACCAGGGGCGAGGCCAGCGGCCGATACAGGGGATGGTCGTTCAAGGGCCTGTCGAGCGGCTCGACCGGGAATCGGAGTTCGGCGCTCAGGGCCTCGGCCAATTTCCGGGGGCCGATCGCCAGCAGGGCCGCGTCCCGCAGGCGCAGCGGGAGCTTGTAGAAGGTGGCGCCGTCCTTGGGCGAAAGGGCGTCGCCCACCAGTTCCACGCGGCCTGACTGGGCCAAACCGGCCGCCAGTTCTGCGGCCATCCACGCTCGGTGGGCATTTTCACGGGGCAGGCGCCGCAATCCCTCCAGCAGGATGGCGGCATGGAACTCGGAAAGGCACAGGTTGCGCCCCAGCAGGCCACCAACGTCGGCCAGATCGTAGAAGCCGGTTCGGTCGGGCCGGTCGAGATACTGCCGTCCATCGGCGCGCAGCTTTTGCAGGCGGGTGTAAATGTCGGGGTCGTCGGTAACGGCGATTCCCCCCTCGCCGGCGGTCAGCAGCTTGGTCTGCTGAAAGCTGAATATCGATGCGATGCCGAAACTGCCGACCTTCCCCTGATCCAAAGACGCGCCATGGGCCTGGGAGCCGTCCTCGACAAGATGGATGCCGTGCTTGCGGCAAATGTCGAGCAGCCGCCCCATGTCGGCCCGCGACGAGTACATGTGCACGGCGAGCAACGCCCTGGTCTGAGGGCCGATGGCGGCCTCGGCCCGGGCCGGATCCATGCACAGGTTTCGCGGATCGATGTCCACCAGTACCGGCACCGCACCCAAATGGGCCACCGCACCAGCGCAGGCGACCCAGGTCATGCCGGGAACGATCACCTCGTCTCCCGGTCCGACGTCCAGGGCCTGCAGGGCGATGGTCAGCGCCGCGGAACCGGAGGAGGTCGGCACCCCAAAGCGGCGCCCGACGCTCTGGGCAAACGCCTCGGCGAATTGTCGCTCGTAACTGCGGGCGGTGCTGGTGCGCGCCGTCACGGTCCATTTCTGTGAATGAAGCACGTCGAGCAGCGCCCGCTGGGCGTTCATGCCCGCCCGCGGCCAGGCCGGCCACTCCCACTCGTGCACAGGCTGCCCCCCGAAAAGGGCGAGTTGCTCTACGGTCTTTTTCGCTTTGGGCAAGGGCAATAATTCTCAGTTATCGGCCACGGGGCCATCGCTGCGTGACCGATACCCAGTTCCCCTACTCGAACGCCCCATCCCTTTCATGCAGGTTTGCCCGCCAGCCTTCCGCCCGCTTCTTCAACTCCTCGATGGCTTCGGCGGCCCACGCCCGGATCAGCCGGTCGCCGTGTTCCAGTAGCGGCCTCAGGCCTATGGCGCGGCTTTCGCAGACGGCCACGAGTTCATTGACGGCGCCGCCCATGAGGGAGAGGTTGCCCTGCATGGCTTCGAGCACCACGGCGGGATCTGCCGCTCGCTCGAACAGTTCCATCATCAATGGGGCCGGGGATCCGTCCGGGCGAAAGAGCTGCGCTGTCTTGGCGAGAAGGGGAAGACGACCCTTTGGGTCGTTGCCGGCCCAGTCCAGCAGCTTGTCATCCGACACCACGGCCAAGGAGCACTCTTCGTGGTCGAGCAGAAGGTAGTTGCGTCCCCATGGCAGGAAGGCGTCCAGGGCGGCCGATGGCTGGGTCGCCAACAGCGCCCTGATCAGGCTGGGGTAATCAATGCCATGGATCCTGTACTCGTCACAGGCGGAGACCAGCTCGGCGCACAGGACGACGGCAGCCGGTCGCGCTTCGTCACCGACAAGACAGGCCACGACGACGCGCGCCAGGTCGTAGTCCTCCATCTGCCCCCTGGGATGCTTCAGCGCGATGCGCGACAGCAGATCCTGGCCACAGTAGGCTAGTTGGGGATGGATAGGCCGGGGAAGCTGGTAAACGGCCTGCGCCAGCGTATGCAGGGCGGCCCACACGCCGTCTTCGGAAATAGTGGCGATGGCCAGCAACAGCCGGCGCACGGTGTCGGGTGCCACGCCGTCCAGGGGCAGGTGGCTGAAGCGCCTGGGCTCGACCAGCGCAGCCTGCGCGGCACGGACCAGCCGCTCCACGCCGGCTTCGTCGATGCCGACCGCCCGCTGCAGGTCCGGAAAGACCGGCCCGAGAATGCGGTGGTCAAGGGCCTCGTCGAGCATGGGCCCGACAGCCGCTTGGTCCCGTTCGGCCACTCCCTTGAGGAAGCCGCAGAGCATACCGAGATCGCCGAGCGTCGCGCCATTGCCCACCAGCGCCACCAGCATTGCCCACAGCCCCGCGGGATCGTCAGCCCCACGGCCGAGCCCCAAGCCGAAGGGGAGTGTCCGCCCTCCCCCGTTGCCGAGAACCGCCCCCAGAATGGGCCCCATGGTTTCGGCCTCGACGACGGCGGCCTCCCGGCCCAGCTGGAGGGCGATTTCCTCGACCCGCCTCCATCCCCGTTCCTCGCCATCAGCTTCCGAATCGGCCACATCAAGGGCGCCATG
>JBLNBU010000241.1:0-30368 GCA_050260215.1 Actinomycetota bacterium | reverse complement strand
GAAGCTGCTGCGGCTGTACCGCGAGGAGAGGCTGACGGTGCGTCGTCGCGGCGGCCGCAAGCGGGCGTTTGGCACCCGGGCGCCTATGGCGATCCCGCAGGGGCCGAACCAGCGCTGGTCGCTGGATTTCGTCTCCGACGCCTTCGTCGACGGCACCCGCTTCCGCATCCTGGCGGTGGTGGACGACTTCACCCGCGAATGCCTGTGCCTGGTGGCCGACACTTCGCTGTCGGGTGCCCGGGTGGCTCGCGAGCTTGACACGCTGATGGCCCGGCGGGGGCGGCCACTGATGGTGGTGTCCGACAACGGCACCGAATTCACCAGTTCGGCCATCCTGCGCTGGGCGCAGGACAATTGCATGCAATGGCACTACATCGCCCCGGGCAAGCCGATGCAGAACGCCTTCGTCGAGAGCTTCAACGGCCGCCTCCGCGACGAGTGCCTCAACGATACGCTGTTCGGCTCGCTGGCCCAGGCCAGGGCGGTGCTGGCCGCCTGGCGGCAGGACTACAACCATGTGCGGCCACACTCCGGCCTCGGCGGCGCCACGCCCGCCGAAGCCGCCAGCCGCGCCGCGAAGCAAGCAGGCCCGGGGCATGCCCCGGGCCTGCTTGCCATCACCGCCCGCTTCGGGCATCAAAACCAGACGAGGCTCTACTCATAGCCGGAAGGAACTCGGGGAGCAGGTCAGGATTTGTCTTCTGGGAGCTGTGAGGACGCCTTGTCCGCCACATCCTCCAGCTTCGCCCCCCTCTGGCGCTCGACGTTGTTCTTCCACGTCAGCAGTTCGCCCTCGCTATAGGACCGCTGCGGCTCACTGCCATCGGCGAACGGCACCCGCCCGCCGCCGGCCTGGGCGACTGCCTGCTGCAGGTGGGCGGCCGAGTCGGGGTCCTGCTGGTGCAGGCGGCTCAACAGGTCGGAGACGTCGCCGCGGCCCTGGTCGCCGTGGTCGGCGATCACCCGAGCCAGGTCGTCGGGGACCGGGCCGAAGTCGCTGCGACCGGCCCAGGCGCTAGCCATGCGGTCGTGGGCCTGCATGCCGTCGTCGTCGATGGTGTGGCCAAGCGCGGCGAAGGGATTGTCGGAGCCGGGCACGGTCAGCGGCTGGGGCACAGTGGGGGGGCGTCAGGTCGCCCTCGAAGCCGCGACCGAAGGGAGCCAGGCGGAAGGGAAGCAACTCGCCGGTGGCGTCCTTGAGTTCGGCCTGCAGCCGGGTCGCCGCCGCCGGGTCGTGGCCGTGAAGGCGCACCAGCAGGTCGGAGACGTCACCGCGGCCCTGTTCGCCGTAGTCCTTGACCGCACGCGCCAGGGTCGGCACCGCCCCGCTCATGTCCTCGCGGCCGGCCAGTTGCTTCGCCCACGCCTCGTGCTCGGCGGCACCGGCCGCGTCGACGGTATGGTCGGCCAACGGGGGCTTGGGCTGCGCCTTCGGCTCGGCCGCCGCCAGCAGCCCGCCTCCGGGAAGCGGCAGGTTGGCCGGATCGTTGCCGAGCCCGGGGTCGGCATGGGGGCGCCGGGGCACGGTCGACATCTCCAGGGGATTGTCCTTGTTTTGTTCTTTCGGCATGAAGGTCACTGTGGGATTTACATCCTCGGCCGACCGAAATACCGGGGCCTCGGCATCGGGTGCGGGCAGGTTCAACGACGGCTCGCCCCCCGCCGGCTGCAGCAGGTCGGCCCCGCCGCCACCGTCGCCACCCAGGGACACGGCGGATTCAGTGCCTTCCCCGCTGCCCGGCAGCAGGGAACTCGGTGAAAGCTCGGGCCCGGACGATGCCGCCCCAGAGCCAACCTCGCCGATGCCTTCGGAAGAGAAACCACCCATGACCGACCTCCTGCACCTCGGCCCGCAGGCCGTCCTGCGCAGGACCATATGCCGGAGTTGATCGGCCGGTCAAGGTTTTGTTCCCGATTCAGTCCATCTGCGCCTTCGGCGGCACGTCCTGGCGCCAGGACTACAACCATGTCCGGCCACACTCCGGCGCCACGCCTGAGCGAGTATGAGAATCGGTGAGCGGACACCCACCTCGCCCCTTATTCCGGCCGCGGCGTTGCCTTCCATGCGGCACGGCTGATATCGCCGGCGGCCTGCAGGGCCTCGATGAGTTCCGCCAGCAGCCCATCGTTCTTTGCGGCCTGCTCAAGCCGGGCCGCGGCGTCCCCGAGGGCGTTGAAGCCAAGGTTGTAGGAGCTGCCCTTGATACTGTGGGCCAGGGAGGCCACCGCCGCCCTGTCTCCGCCCCTGGCCTCGGCGACAATCTGTCCCTGCTTGGCCACCAGTTCACTGAAATGGCTGGCGACCATCGTCTCGACCATCTCGATGCCCAAGTCCTCCACCAACTCGGCGTGGCGATCGGGGTCATGGGCGCTCGCCGCTCCCAAAGCAGGAGGCGGCGAGAAAGGCAAGGGCTGGACCGGGGGAACAGCCCGGCCGGCGGCGAGAATCGTGGCGGACCACTTGGTCATCAGCGCGGCCAGCCGACGGCGATCGATGGGCTTGGCGATATAGTCGTCCATCCCGGCCGCCAGGCAGGCCTCGCGGTCGCCGGCCATGGCATTGGCCGTCATGGCGATGATCGGAATGGCCCCTTTGGGGGGCGGCAAGGCCCTGATCAGGCGCGTGGCTGCCAAGCCGTCGACGGTCGGCATCTGCATGTCCATCAAGATCAGGTCGTAGTTGCCCCGTTCGACCAGGGCCAGCGCCTCGCCGCCGTGGTCGGCGACGTCGGCACGGTGGCCGAGCTTGGTCAGCAGCCCGACCGCGACCTGCTGGTTGATGGTGTTGTCCTCGGCCACCAGCACCCGCAGGGCAGGCCCGCTGGGAACCTCGAAGCGCGGAGCGGTGGGCTCGCCCGTCTCGGGCACCACATGGCCCATCAGTGTGTCCAGCAATGTGCTCTGGCGAACCGGCTTGGACAGCACCGCATCGAACCGCACCGCCTTGGCGACCTCTTCGGCTTCGGCCTGGCCGGCCGAGGTGGCCAGGATCAGCCGGGTCTTGCCCAGGCCGGCATCGGCCCGCAGCACCACCGCCAGATCGAAGCCGCTCATTTCCGGCATGTGGTGGTCGAGCAGCACCACGTCGAAAGGCCGGCCGGCGCGCAGTGCCTCGCGGGCAGTGCTCAGTGCCTGGGCGGCGCCCTCGCAGCCGGCCACCTCGGCGCCCCAGTTGGTCAACTGGCGGGTGAAGATGTCCCGATTGATGGCCACGTCGTCGACGACAAGAACCCGCATGTTGGACAGGGGCGATCGGTTCCCGGCATCGGCAGCCGCCTCGCTGGAGCGGCGCAGCGGGATGGTGAACCAGAAGCGGCTTCCCTGGCCGTCGACGCTGTCGAAGTCGATGGTGCCGCCCAAGGCCTCGACGACCCGCCGGGATATGGCCAGGCCCAGGCCGGTCCCTCCGAAGCGGCGCGACGTCGAGGCATCGGCCTGGGTGAACATGTTGAACAGCCGCGCCTTGGCGGCCTCGGGAATGCCGACGCCGGTGTCGGTCACCTCGAAACGGACATTGGCCCGCTGGTCGTCGGCGGACTCGACGGAGACGGTGATCGCCACCACGCCCTTTTCGGTGAACTTGACCGCATTGCCGGCAAGGTTCAGCAACACCTGGCGCAGCCGCCCGGCATCGCAGAGGAAGGCGCCGTCCGCCTCATCCGGGACCAAGTAGGTCAGGTCCACCGGGCGGCCCTTGACCTTCGGGGTCAGGATGTCGATGACACCCTCGACCAAGGACCTGATATCGAACGAGCTTTCCTCGAAGGTCAGGTGCCCGGCCTCGATCTTCGAGAAATCAAGCACGTCATTGATGATGTTGAGCAGCGATTCTGCTGATATCCGCACCGTTTCGGCGAAGCGGCGCTGCTCGGATGCAAGTGGGGTGTCGAGCAGAAGGCTGGTCATGCCGATGATGCCGTTCATCGGTGTGCGGATCTCGTGGCTCATGGTCGCCAGGAATTCGGACTTCGCCCGGCTGCCCTCCTCGGCGCGCAGGATGCTGGCCTTGAGGTCGGTGGCCATGGCCTCGAGGGCCCGGCTCTTCTCCCGCAGCTCGATCTCGACGGCCTCGCGGCGTGCGATTTCCGCCGACAGCGCCTGGTTGCGGTCTTCGACCTCGACCACGTCGGCCTGCAGGGCGAGCGTCCGCCGGCGCATCCGCTCGAACGCGATCGCCGCAGCCATGGCCAGCAGCGGAAAGAGGCTGGCCGAGTAAAGGAAGGTGCGCGACGTGATGTGGCCGAACGCGGCGTCACGGGTGGTCACCGCCACGAACGACGCCGGGGCATTTTGAAGCCGGGTGCGGGCGACCACCATGTCGGGGCCCATGTCCGCCAGTTGCCCCTCGGGCTGGGCGCTCACCATCGACACCAGTTCCCGGGGCACGGCGGCCGCGGTCGCGGCCAACACGCCGTCGCCGCTGTCGTCGACCACCAGATCGCGGGAGCCGATGATGTGGCGGGCAACCCTTGCCAGTTCGGCAATGGCGACGATGCGGCCCGCGCTTTCGGCCTTGTGGCGGACCGGGACCGAGGCCACAACCAGCCCGCGGACCAGGTCGATCGCCACGGCCGGGCCGTCCGCGTGGGGAACCGGGGGCAGATCGCCGGCCCATTCCTGTTGGACATCGATGGTGATTTCCCCGTTGGCGTCCAGCAGGACCAGCCGGTTGTACACGGCCTCGTCGCGAAGGCGGCCGCGCTCCATGCGCCGACGGAACGCCGCCTCGATGGCGTCGAGACTGGCGGCCAGCCCATAGCGCAGCGACATGCCCAATGCCTTGTTGACGAGATAGGCCTCCATTTCGCGCGACTCGGCCAGATCGGCGACGTCGTTCCGGCGGTCGGCGATGAAGTCGTCGAACACGTCGGCCCGTCCTCGACTTTCATGAACCAAGCGCGCCTCGGCTTCCGCCTGCAGTTGCCACTGCGAGCGGAAGCCGTTCCACAACAGGATCCCGCTGTAGCCGCAGAACAATGCAGCGACCACGATCGGCCAGCGAAGGGCGGGACCAAAGGACATGGGCAGCCTCCGGGACCCCCTATTTCCTGGCGGCGAAGAACGTCGGGAAGTATCTACGGATGCCCGGATAATACTTGTCGACGAGCGCGTCGTAGGTGCCGTCGGCCTTGATCTTGCGCAAATACTGGTTGAAGGCGTCACGCAGTCCACCGCCGGAGTGGCGGAAGGCGGCGGCAAGGATCTGTTCCTCCGAGATCGGTCCCAGCACCTTGATCTTGCCCGCCCACTTCTGCAGGTCGAGGACAGCGTCGGGAACGTCGAGCAGAGTGAATTCGGCCTCGCCGTTCAGCAGGGCGGGAACCATTTCATTGAGATTGGTGCTGCGGGTATAGGCGCGCAGGTCGTGGCCCTTCCCCTTCAGCCCGTAGTTGGCCGGATCGAGACAGGTGCGCTCCATCACCAGGACCGAGCGGTTGCCGATCATCCCCTTGGTCTCGGCGATGTCCTGGGCCAGGCTGGCGCCGCCCTTGATCGGCGTAAACGGTGCGCCGGTAGGCGCCACCAGCCAAACCTGCGACGGGAAGGTCGGCTCGGAATAAAGGACGGCCTTTTCCCGCCAGGGCAGAACCGTGAAGCCGGTGGCGATGATGTCGCCCTTGACCGGGAAGGAACCTTCCAGGGTGACCTCGTCGCCCTTGCGCACCACGTCCTTGCCGAGCAGGTCGCGCATGACGGTGTAGAAGTCGCTGAACACCAACGTGTACTTGACGCCGAGCGAGCGGGCGAAGCCCTGGACGAGTTCCACGTCGAAGCCGTCGCCGGCGCCGGTGACGAAGTTGGCATAGCGGATGCCGAGATGCCGCAGCTCGCCCTGGGCCATGACGTCGCCCAGGTCGTCGGCCCGCGCCTGGCCGCCCAAGGCCATCCCGATGATTGAAGCCGCAATGATAAGCAGGCGCCTTCCAAGCATTTCCGCCTCCCCGGCTGAATGACTCTGGGACCATCCCAAAGGCATATATAACCATCGGCTGGGGCTGCCGTTGAACGGAAGAAGCAGCGCGTCTGCTGCAGGGCAGTCATGAATGGGGGCCTGCAGCGGCAGCATCGGTCCGCAGCCGACAGGCAAGCGACGCCCAGAAAGCTTATTTCCTTGGCAGGGTGAAGCAGAAGGTGCTGCCGGTGCCTTCCGAGTCTTCCACCCAGATCCGCCCCCCGTGCATCTCGATGATCTTCTTGGCGCTGGTCAGGCCTATCCCGGTTCCCGGATACTCGTGGCGTCCATGAAGTCTTTGAAAGAGGACGAAGATACGCTCGCGATATTCGGGCGGGATGCCGATGCCGTTGTCGCTGACCTTGATCAGCCAGGCTCCGTCCTGCCTGCCGGCCGTGATGGAGACCCGGGGCGGTTGGTCGGGGCGGCGATATTTCAAGGCGTTGCCGATGAGGTTCTGGAATACGCTGACCAGTTCCCTCCGATTGCCACCGACAATGGGAAGGTCGTCGGCGACCCGGATCTCACCTGCCGTGTCGTCCAGTGCCGCGGCCAGGTTATCCATGGCTTCGAGGACCACGTCGCGCAGGTCGATGGCCTCGACCTCGCCTCCCTGACGGCCGATGCGGGAATAGTCCAGCAGGTTGTTGATCAACTGGCTCATGCGCAATGCCCCTTCCCGCGCAAAGCCGATGAATTCATGGGCATCCTGGTCCAAGGCGTCGCCATAGCGCTTGGCCAGCAGGTCGACATAGGACACCACCATCCGCAACGGTTCCTGCAAATCGTGGGATGCCACGTAGGCGAATTGCTCCAGTTCGCGGTTCGAGGCCATCAGGTCCGCCGTCCGCTGGGCGACCAGGGTTTCCAGCTTGTCGCGATACAGCTGAAGCTCGCCCTCGACCGTCTTCAGGATTCGGCTGACCTCGATGGCTTCCTTGGGACCGTGGGAAAGGACTTCCACGGGTTCACCAGTCCCCAGCGCCACCGCCGGTGCCGCCAGGGCGCGGACGGATCTGCTGATCTTGCCGCCGATGACCCAGGTCGCCAGGATGCCTGCGGCCAACAGGACCATGACCATGCCATAGATGAGCGTGATCCTGTGCAAGGTCTCGGACAGCACCAGGGTCCAGGGCCGGGAAATGCCTACCGACCAGCCGGTCTTGCCCGATCGGCTGAAGGCGATGATGACGTCAAGTCCTTCAAGGGTCCGCGTCTCGACAATGCCTTCGTTGTCCCGCTGCATCCGCTGCAGAAGGGCGGGAACCCCCTTCTTTCCCACCAACTGTTCGGCCAAGTGGGTGCGTGCCGCGATCACTCCTTGCGGGTCGAATACCGCCGCCATCTGCCCTTCCGGCAGGCGCTGGTCAGCCAACAACTTCTGGAGGGCATTGGGCAGGAGGCCGATGCTCAGGACATAGACGACATCGCCGCCTCGCCGCACCGGCACGTCTACGCTGAGCACGTATTGCTTCAGCACTCCACCAATATACAAGTCGGAAATGAGCGGGGTGCCGAGGGTCAATACTTTCTCGACTTGCCCCACGTTGCCATGCCGTGCCAGCGGCTCACCGTAGGCGCGCAGGGTATTCAGGATCTGCTGGCCGTTGCGGTCGGTCACCACGATATTGAAGCCGGGAAAGGTCTCCGTCAGGACCGCCTTTGCTTCGGCGTGAAAGGCTTCCAGGTCCCCCTTCACAAGCCTGGGCGAGGTCGCCAAGGCTTGGGCCACGTTCATGGTGATGCTGAAATCCCGCTCCACGGCGGCGGTCAACGCGCGGGCCGTTTGCAGGGTGTCCGTTTCGACCAGGGTCTTCTGGCTCTCATAAAGAACCACGGCCATCAGACCGAGCGCCACCACCAATGGCGTGGTTGCCGCAAGGACGGTGGCGAACAATCTCGCCCGAATGCTGGAAAACGAATAGCTCATCGGCTGTCATACCGGCATGACGGATAGTGTGAGCTGCCGACCGATGCGGACTCGTCCCTGATACAGCGCCTTGTCCGGCTTCACGGCTGTCGATGATGGCTTTGGCCATCACCAGACCCGCGGATGGAGCGGTCCGCCCTCCCACCAACGATCCATTCTAGTCCAACTCTCACTCAATTCAAGGGATCGTACGGCTGCCGGAATTTGCCGCTGCGGTTTATCGCGTGCGCACGGAAGACGGCCCAGCCGCCTGTTCGTGGGGGCACCTGGCCCTGCACGGCGGCGTGGCGGCGCGCGTGTTCATGATCCTCAGCGGCTATGGGCTCCCACCTCTCGGGATGTCCCGCTTGAGAGGACGCTCAGGCCGGCTCCCTGACCCTGTCCCTGGCGCCCGACAGCTGGAAGAAGGCCATCAGGCGGCCCAGTTCGCGGGACTGTTCTTCCAGCGCGTGGGCAGCGGCGGTGGATTGTTCGACCAGGGCGGCGTTCTGCTGGGTCATCTCGTCCATCTGGGTGATGGCGCCGTTGACCTGGTCGATGCCGCTGGCCTGTTCCTGGCTGGCCGCCGCGATCTCGGCGACGATGTCGGCGACGCGTTTGACGCTGCCCAGGATCTCGTCCAGGGTGCGGCCGGCCCCCTTGACCAGGTCGGCACCGGTGGCGACCTGGGTGGTGCTTTCGGCGATCAGGCCCTTGATCTCCTTCGACGCCTGGGCCGAGCGCTGGGCCAGGTTGCGCACCTCTTGCGCCACCACGGCGAAGCCCTTGCCGGCGTCGCCGGCGCGCGCGGCTTCCACCGCGGCATTCAGGGCCAGCAGGTTGGTCTGGAAGGCGATCTCGTCGATCATGCCGACGATGTCGCCGATCTTCTGCGACGAGGTTTCGATGCGCTCCATGGCCTCGACCGCGTCGGCGACCACCTGACCGCCCGAGGCGGCGACCTCGCGGGCACCGGCGGCCAGCTGGTTCGCCTGCTGGGCGTTGGCCGAGTTCTGGCGCACGGTGGCGGCCAGTTCCTCCATGGAGGCGGCCGTCTCTTCCAGGCTGGATGCCTGCTGTTCCGAGCGTTCGGACAGGTCCTGCGACCCCGACGCCACTTCCGACGCGGCGCTGCCGATCTGGGCGGCGGCACTGTTGATGTCGGTGACGATCTCGGACAGCTTGTCGGCGGTGCGGTTGACGTCGGTTTTCAGGCGGTTGAAGACGCCGCCGTACTCGGCGGTGATGCGCCGGGTCAGGTCGCCGCCGGCCACCGATTCCAGCACGCTGGCCACGTCCGCCAGGGCCTTGCCGGTGGTTTCCACCAAACCGTTGATGCCGTCGCACAGGGTCAGCAGGAAGCCGTCCTTGCCAGCCAGGTCGATGCGGCGGTCCAGCTCGCCTTCGGACGCGGCCTTGGCGACCTGGGCCACCTCGGCGACGATGGCGGCCTCACGGGTCCGCAGGTCCTCCTCGGCCTTGCGGGCGGCCTCCTCGGCGGCCCTCTGCTCGGCCTCCATGCGCAGCTTGTCGATGGCGTTCTGCTTGAACACCTGGACGGCCTGGGCCATCTCGCCGATCTCGTCTTGGTTGGCCAGCGCCGGCACCTCGACGTCGAGCTGGCCGCCGGCCAGGCGCCGCATGGCGCCGGTCATGGCGTGCACCGGGTTGATGATCGAGCGGGCGATCAGGAAGGCGAAGCCCAGGCCAAGGGCGAAGGCCAGCACCGACAGCAGCGTCTCCTGGGTCTTGGCCGAGGAAATCTCGCTTTCGATGGTGGCCTGCCCCACCTTCTGCGACCCCTTCAGGTGCTCTGGGGCGGGATTGTTGCCCTTCTGCGACTCCAGCAGGTCGTCGACGCGGGCGGCGAAGTGCTCGCCGATGGCGGGCAGGGTCTCGCGGAGGTAAAGGTCGAGCTTGGTCTGCATTTCGACCATCTCGTGGAAGCGGTCCAGGTATTCGGCGATGGCCTGATCGGCCTGGACCTTGGCGTCGGGGGAAAGGCCCGAGGCGACGATGGCCGCCTTCAGCTCGGTCGCGCCCTTGTCGACGGCGTCGGCATACTTGCGGTCGAGCCGCAGCTGGAAGTCCTTCTCGTTGCGGCGCATGGTCAGCAACACGTTGGCGGTCCTGACGTCGTTGGCCGCCTTCAGGCGGTCCTCGATGGCGTGCACCGACTTGCGGAATTCGCCCTGCAGGCCGTCCTCGCTGGTCAGGCCCATGCGGTTGCGCATGGCGACGATCTCGTCGACCTTGGCCTCGTACTGGCCCAGGATGCCGGTCAGCTCGGCGGCCATGGCCTTGCGCACGGGGCTGTGCGACAGCGAGACGAACTCCTCGATCTGGCGCCGCGCCTCCTTGCGGGCGGCCATCAGGTTCTCGTAGGTCTTGGCCGACGGCCGCGCGTTGTAATTCAGCAGGGCGACGCGCATGCGCAGCGTGTCGGCGTTGATGCCTTCCACCGACAGGCTGATGTTGGAGATGCGGGCATAGTCGGCCACGCCGTCCGCCACGCTGCCCAGCGAGTGCAGGCCGATGCCCGCCACCAGCGCCAGGAAGCCGAGCACCAGGATGAAGCCGCCCCAGATGCGGGCCTTGACCGTCATGTTCATTCGGGTACCCCTACGTCCATCCCCATGGGCGGGCCTGCCCTAAGCGGGCCACGATAATCGGAATTTGGTCCGACAGGAAGACGGCGCCTCAGGTCCCGGCGACCCTGCGGTGCAGCCCCAGGGTCAGGCCGAAGGCGGCGACGGCCGCCAGGGCCGGCAGCGGGTGGCCGGCTTCGGCGATCAGGCAGGCGTCGAACAGGGAAATGGCGGCGATCATCGCGCCGACCGCCCGGCGCGGATCGCGGACGCGGCGGACCAGGAGCAGCCGCAAGCCATGGGCCAGCCAGCCGGCGAACAGCAGCACGAACGGCGCCGAGGGCCCATCGGCGCCCGCCGCCACCACCGCCACCGGCACCGCCAGCATCAACAGCGGCCAGGCGTCGTGGAATTCCGCCATGTTCTCCTGGCGGGCGGCATAGGTCAGGCCGGCCACATGGGCCAGCAGCGCCACCGCCGGCACCGCCCACCCGGCGGCGGGCGCCGGGGCGGTGGCGAACACCAGGACGTAGAGCAGCGCCCGGCACGCGCCCATCACCAGCGGGCTGAAGGGGTTGCCCTTGTGGTGCCAGTCGTAGGCCAGGATGCAGCCGCACAGCACCAGCGCCGCCAGCGCCGGCTCCGGGCCCAGCGGCGCCACCAGGGCCAGGCCGGCCGCCATCATGGCGCCGCCCATGGCGAACACGGCGCCGGCCGTGACTTGGCCCGAGGGGATGGGGCGCTCGGGACGCTCGACGGCGTCGATGCGCCGGTCGAAGGCGTCGTTGAGGAACATCCCGGCGGTATAGAACAGCGTGCCCGCCGGCAGCAGCAGCGCCAGCACCCCCAGGTCGGCGCCGCAGACGGCGGCGCCCGCCGCCAGGTTGCTCCACACGGTGGGCAGGTTGGACACCCGGCCCAGCCGCAGCAGCACGTCGACGCTTACACCCCCAGCCGGTCGCGCACCCATAGCAGCTCCTTGACGATGGCGGCTTCGACGCCGCAGGTTCGATGCTCGGGCGCCAGCACGTCCCAGGTATAGGTCTCCACCTCCAGGTGCTCGCAGACCGGGCGGGCGGCGTGCGCCGCCAGCAGTCGGGCGGCAAGCCCGGCGGTGCTGGACAGCCGTTCCAGGCGCTCGGCCCACAGCGGCACGTGGAAGTGCACCCGCCATTCGTCGGCGGCCCCAGCCTCGGCGCTCGCCCAGGCGTCGGCCAGGTCGGCGAAGCGCAGGATCCCCCCTGCCCCGCGGGCCGCGACCTGGTGCAGGTAGACGCCGTCGTCGAACGGCCGTAAGGACTGGGCCTGCGCCGGCGGCAGCGCCAGGCCGGCGCTGATCTGGACCTTGAAGATCGGGATCTCCTCGGCCTGCAGCTGCGCCACTGCGGCGACCGGATCCTCGAACTCCACGGCCAGGTGGCACAGGTCCAGGCAAACACCGATGTGGCGGCGGGCCGCCGCCGGGATGCGGCGAAACAGCGCCAGCACGTCGTCGGTGGTCGCCAATTGGCAGCCGGGCTCGGGTTCGAGCGCAATGGTCACCCGCCGGCCGGTGCGGGCTTCCAGTTCGGCCAGGCGCCGGGCCGCGTCCTGCAGCATGGCGACGATGGCGGCGACGTCTGCCTCGCCGGCCAGGTCGGCGGCCCAGGCGCCGGGCACCGTGCTGATGGAACCGTCGATGCCGTCGGGCAGCAGCGCCGCCAAGATTTCGGCCAGGCGAGCCGTGTAGTCCCGCCGTTCCGGCTGGCGCCAGTCGGGACGATAGACCGCTTCCTTGACCCGGGTGCGGTGGAAGGCGCCGTAGGGAAAGCCGTTGATGGTGAAGACGTAGAGATCCTCGGCCGCCAGGAAGGCGCGGAAGCGCTCCAGTTCGCCCGCCTGGGACAGGGTCGCCGCGGCGGCGGCCGACAGGCGCAGTCCGACGCCGAACGCAGCCCGGGGCGAGACCTGGCGCTTGATGGCGGGCAGGTGGCGGGCCAGGGCGGCAAAGCAGTCGGCCCAGCTTTCGCCCGGATGGATGTTGGTGCAGTAGGTCAGGTGGCCCAGCCCGCCCGGCAGCCTCATGACCCGCGGCGCTCCAGGGCGGCCAGGGCGCGATCGAGCGCGCAGGTGTCGATGGCATGGACGTCGACCGAGCGGCCGATGCCGGCCAGCATGGCCACGGTCAGGCGACCGCCCAGATGCTCGCGGAACTCGTCCAGGCCGCGCGCCAGGGTGGCGCGGTCGGCCATGGCGTCATCCCACAGCCTGAACCCCAGCGCCGCCAGCAGGTCGATGACCCGGCCGGCCTCGGCGGCGGCCAGCAGGCCGGCCTCCACCGCATACAGGCAGTCCAGCGCCATGCCGATGGCCACCGCCTCGCCGTGGCGCAGGCGGTGGGCGGTCATGGATTCCAGCTTGTGGGCGGCCCAGTGGCCGAAGTCCAGCGGCCGGGCGCTGCCCAGCTCGAACGGATCGCCGCCGGTGGCGATGTGGTCCAGGTGCAGCTCGGCCGAGCGGCGGATCATCGCCTCGGTGGGGCCGGGGGCGAAGGCGGCCAGCGCGCCCGCGTCGCGTTCGAGCGCTCGGAAGAAGGCCGCGTCGCGGGTGGCGGCCACCTTGACCGCCTCGGACAGGCCGGCCAAGCGGTCGCGGGGGGCCAGGGTGTCGAGGAAGTCGAAGTCGGCGACCACAGCGAACGGAGTGGCGAAGCTGCCGATCAGGTTCTTGACACCGGCCTGGTTGACCCCGTTCTTGACCCCGACGGCGGCATCGTTCTGGGCCAGCACCGTGGTCGGCAGCCGCACCATGCGCACCCCGCGGTGGAAGGTGGCGGCAGCGAAGCCGGCCATGTCGAGCACCGCCCCGCCGCCCACCGCCAGCACCACCGACTGGCGGTCGATGCGCAAGGACAGCAGCCAGCGGTGCAGGTCGTCGACCAGCGCCAGGCCGGCCTTGGCCCGCTCGCCGCCGGGGACAACGCGCACCCCGGCGATGTCCAGGCGGGGGCTGTAGGCGCGGATGGTGTCTTCCAGCCCCGGGCGGCCCACGGCAACACCCTCGTCGATGACCACGGCGGTGCGGTGGACGCGGTCGGGCTCGAGCCGGGAGACAGCGTCGATCAGCCGCGGATTGGCCGGATCGAAGGCGGCGCGGGTGAAGATCACCGGATAGGTGAAGGAGAGCTGGATGGTTTGTTGCAGCATGGCTCTCAGTCCTCGCGCCCGAACACATGCGCCAGCAGCAGGTCGCGGACGGCAACGGCCGGGATTGCGCCCTCGGGCAGCAGCCCGGCCTCGGACGAGATCAGCAGCGCCCCCTTGGCCGGGTCGTCGGCGGGCCGCCCGTGCGAACCCTTCACCAGCGACTCGTCCAGCCCGATTACCGCCATCGGCGGGCGCTGCCCCAGCAGCTTGCGCCGGGCCAGGGTCCAGCCGATCTTCAGGCGGGGAAAGCGGATGGCCGGGTCGATGAACAGCTCGCACGGGTCGAAGCCGGGCTTGCGGTGGATGTCGACGGTCCGCGCATAGTCGGGCGCCCGGTCGTCGTCCAGCCACCAGCCATAGCTGAACCAGCGGTCCGCGGCCGACACCGCCACCAGCTCGCCGGCATTGGCATGGTCCAGCCCCGCGGCGCGCTTGGCCCGGGCATCCAGCACGCTGTCCACCCCCGGCAGGGCGGCCAGCAGGGCGGCGACCTCGGGCACCCGGGCGGGTTCGTCCACATAGACGTGGGCGACCTGGTGGTCGGCGACGGCGAAGGCGGCCGAAGCACCTGGATCGAGCAGCTCGCGCCCCAACTCCTCGCGCACCGCCAGCAGCCCGGCCTTGCGCAAGATGCGGTTGATCCCCACCGAGCCGGTCACCGCGCCGATGCCGTATTCGGACAGCGCCACCACCGCCATGCCGGCCTTGTCGGCCGCCTCGATCAGCTCGCCGCACAGGGCGTCGACCTCGGCCACCGCGTGCGCGGCCCGGGGATGATGGGGGCCGAAGCGCTGCAGGTCGTAGTCCAGGTGCGGCAGGTAGGCCAGCGTCAGCGTCGGCCGCTCCTCGGCCATAACCTTCAGCGTGCAGTCGGTGATCCAGCGGCTGGAGGCCAGACCGGCGGTCGGCCCCCAGAAATTGAACAGCGGAAACTGGCCCAGCCGGTCCTGCAGCTGGCGGCGCAGGGCTTCGGGCCGGGTGTAGAGGTCCGGGATCTTGCGCCCGTCGACGGGATAGCACGGCCGCGGGGTCACCGTGATGTCGGCGCCCGAGACCATGTTGTACCACCAGAACAGGTTGGCGGTAGTGAAGGCGGGATCGCGGCGGCGCCCGGCGTCCCAAATCTTCTCGCCGCCGACCAGGCGGTTGGACTGGCGCCACAGCCACACCTCGGACAGGTCGCGGAAATACCAGCCGTTGGCGACGGCGCCGTGCCCGGCGGGGGGCAGGCCGGTGAGATAGGTCGACTGCACCGAGCAGGTAACGGCCGGCAGCACCGGCCCCACCGGCCGCCATCCCCCTTGGGCGGCCAGGGCCGACAGGTTGGGGGCGTGTGCCAGCAGCTCAGGCGTCAGCCCGACCACATCAAGGACCAGGGTGCGTCTCAAGCGTCCACCCGCGGGCTCTGGCCGCGCAGTACCGAATTGCCCTGGTAGAGCATGGTCTGGTCGACCGGCAGCGGCTCGGCCAGTTCGTCGGGGGTGAAGCGGCCGCTTTGGGCGAAGAAGGCGACGGGGTTGTCCCACAGCACGGTACGGATGGTGGCGCCGTCGATGCCGGCCGCCTCCATGGCGGCGGCGGTGGCGGGCACCTTCAAGGGATCGCTGATGCCCCAGTCGGCGGCCGAGTTGACGATCATCCGCTCGGGGCCATGGCGCTTGACCAGCGCCACCATGCGCGCCTCGTCCATCTTGGTGTGGGGATAGATGGAGTGCGCCGCCCAGCAGCCGGCGTCCAGCACCAGCGGCGTCGTGTCCTCGGTGCAGTGGTCGATGATGACCCGGCCCGGCTCCAGCGCCGAGGCGCGCACGATCTCCAGGCTGCGCTCGCAGCCGCGCTTCTTGTCGCGGTGGGGCAGATGGACGATGGCGGGCAGGTCGAAGCGGGCGGCCAGGTCCAGCTGGCGGACGAAAGCGTCCTCCTCGGCCGCGGTCATCTCGTCGAAGCCGATCTCGCCCACCGCCACCACGCTTTCCTTGACCAGGAAGGCGGCCATCAGCGCCAGCACGCCGTCGACCAGGTCGGGCCGGTTGGCCTCCTTGGGGTTCAGGCCGATGGCGCAGAAGTGGCGGATGCCGAACTGCGAGGCGCGGAAGCGCTCCCAGCCGACGATGGACAGGTAGTAGTCCTCGAAGCTGCCGACGTGGTTGCGGCTCTGGCCGCCCCAGAACGAGGGCTCGACCACCGCGACGATGCCGGCGGCGCGCATGCGCTGGTAGTCGTCGGTGGTGCGCGAAGTCATGTGGATGTGCGGATCCATCAGCAGCATCAGGAGGCCCCCCCGAAAGCGGAAAGTAGCGAGACGTCGGCCGGCACCGATCGGCCGGCGGCCCGGCGCTCGTCGACATAATCGGCGGCCATGCGCGCCAGCTCGGCGTCGGCGCGCGCGTCCAGCCCGTGGATGCCGGCCGCCGGCACGTCCAAATGCAGCGCCTTGACCACCATGGCGCGGAAGCCCTCGTCCGGGAAATGCCGGGCGGGATAGGCGTTGGCGGTGGCGATGGCGGCAAAGGTGGTCAGCACCGCCGCCCGGCAGGCGTCCAGGGCGGTGGGCAGGAAGCGTTCCGGCCCCGGCAGGGCCATCAGCCCCTTCAGCATGGCCTCGCGCTCGCCGTTGTCGCCGGTGCGGAAGATGCGCTCGACCACCGCCGGGGCGTCGGCCATCTGCGCCAAGGCGCGGGCCAGCATCGCCACGCGGACCAGTTCGACCGCCGACCAGTCGGCGGCACCCAGCACGCCCTGGACGGCCAGCGCCTCGGCGACCGGGGCCGGAACCGCCAGTGTCAGGCGGCGGAACCGCCAGCCGGCGGCCCCGTAGGCGGCCAGGATGGCGTCGACATCGGCGGGGACGTCGAGCCCGAGCGGCGCGACCAGTCCGAGCAACAGCTCGCTCATGCGGTGGCCTTGACCTTCTCGAGCTGGGCGACGGCGGCATTCCACACGCCGGGCAGGTCGTCGAGCAGGGCGCGGGTCTCGAAGTCGTTGCCTTCCTTCGCCGCCTCCTCGATGGCCGCGACCAGGTTGCCGAGGTTGGTCGCCCCCACATAGCCGGCCATGCCCTTGAGGTCGTGGGCGTAGTGGCGGATGTCGGCCAGGTCGCCGTTCTGGCGCAGGCTGGTCAGCTCGTCGTAGTCCTTGAGGCCGGCGGACAGGAACATGTCGGCCAGTTCGGCCAGCACGTCGGCGCCCAGGTGGGCGGCCATCTGGATCATGATGTCGTCTTCGGCGGCTGCGACCGCCTCGGCCGGGGCACCGTCGTTCTGCAGGACACGGGCGATCGCCTCGTTCAGCACCAGCGGATCGATGGGCTTGGTGACGTGGGCGTTCATGCCGGCGGCGTGGCAGCGCTCGATGTCGCCGCGCATGGCATTGGCGGTCAGCGCGATCATCGGCACGCTTCCGGAGGGCGCAGGCATGCGGCGGATCTCGCGGGCGGCGGTCAGGCCGTCCATGACCGGCATCTGCATGTCCATCAGCACCACGTCGAAGCTGCCGCCGGCCACTGCGTCGACCGCCTCGCGGCCGTTGCCGACCACGGTGACCGCGTGCTCGCCCTTGGACAACAGCCCCAGCGCCACCTTCTGGTTGACCGGGTTGTCCTCGGCCAGAAGGATGCGCAGCTTTGGCAGCCGCACGGCTACGGGGGCGGCGTCGGCGTTGGCGGGCGCCTCGGTGGGGGCGAATTCCAGGCGGAACCAGAAGCGGCTGCCCTTGCCCGGCTCGCTGTCGACGCCGATCTCGCCGCCCTGGCCCTCGATCAGCCGCTTGCAGATGGCCAGGCCCAGGCCGGTGCCGCCGAAGCGGCGCGAGATGGAGGCGTCGACCTGGGCGAACGAGCCGAACAGGCGCTTGCGGCCCTCCTCGTCGATGCCGATGCCGGTGTCGATGATCGAGAACTCGATGCCCACCCGGCCGTCCGTGCCGGGCCGCACCGCCGCCTGGACTGTGACGCCGCCCCGCTCGGTGAACTTGACCGCGTTGCCGATCAGGTTCAGCAGCACCTGTCGCAGGCGGCCGGGGTCGCCGGTCAGCCAGGACGGCAGGTAGGGGTCGTTGCGGGTGACCAGCGTGATCCCCTTCTCGTCGGCACGCGACTTCAGCAGGGTGACCACCGCGTCGAGCAGCCGGTGCAGGTTGAACGGCACCGCCTCGAACTCGATCTTGCCGGCTTCGAGCTTGGAGAAGTCGAGGATGTCGTTGAGGATGGTCAGCAGCGCCTCGGCCGACGAGGTCAGCATCTCCATCTGCTCGCGCGCCGTGGTGTCGAGGTGCGATTCCTGCACCAGCCGCGCCATGCCCAGGATGCCGTTCATGGGCGTGCGGATTTCGTGGCTCATGGTGGCGAGGAATTCGCTCTTGGCCTCGCTTGCCGCCTTCAGCTGCTCGGTGACGGCCAGCAACTCGCGGGTGCGTTCCTTGACCCGGTCCTCCATCTGGCCGTAGAGGATCGAGTTCTCGAGCGAGACCGCCGCCTGCCCCGACAGCACGTTCAGCATGGCCAGGCGCTGGGCGGTGAAGGCGGCGCTGGCCAGGTTGTTTTCCAGGTAGATCAAGCCGATCACCTGGCCGTGGTGGATGATCGGCGAGCACAGCACCGACTTGACCGCCGAGCGGCGGATATAGGGATCGTTCCAGAAGCGCTGGTCCGAGCGGGCGTCGTCGAGGACCACGCTTTCGCCCACCCGAGTGACGTACTGGATCACGGACAGCGGCAGTTCGGCCGGGTCCAGCGGCGTGCCGTCGAGGATGGCGATACGGTCCTCGCCGCCCGCGCCCATGGCCTCGACCAGCAGGCGGTCCTGGTCCAGGCGGACGAAGGCGCCGCGCTCGGCCCCGGCGTTCTCGATCATGATCGCCACCAGCTTCTTCAGCAGGGTGGGCAGCTTGATCTCGCCCGACAGGGCGCGGGTGGCCTTGATGACGGTCTCGATGTCCAGGCGGGACTGGGTGCTGGTCGCCGCGCGGGTGGTTCCCGGCTCGTGGGGGGCCAGGGTCTGGGTGACCGAGGCCACCGTCTTGGTCGCATCGGGCTCGCGGATGGACAGGAACGGGTACTCGTCGGCCAGGCGTTCGGCGATGGCCGGCGCGCCCCACAGCATGTAGCCGTGGTGGGCGGCGCGGAAATGGCCGCTGGCCGCCATGTCGATCTTGCGCGCCGCATAGAACTTGCCGGCCAGCTCGTTGGCCAGGGCGTGGACCTGGACGAAGCCGTGCGCGGCGGCCGAGCGGATGGCGCCGGCATAGTTTTCGACCGCGGCCATGGCCTCGCCCAAGCAGCTGGCGATCTCGGCGCGCACCAGCATGGCCTTGTGCTGGAAGTTGGCGGGATTAAGTCCGGCCCAGCCGTCCAGCTTCTTCAGGATCTTCCTGGCCTTGCGCAGGTGCGCCGTGTCGCGGCCGCGCCGGAACGCCGCGCACAGGATCAGCGCGTGCAGGAAATGGTGCTCGGCCGTGTGCAGCATGGCCAGCGAGTACTTCAGGTACGACTCCGAGATGCGGGCGACCTTCAGCGCGTCCTCGTGGCGGCCCCACAGGTAGAGGGCCAGCATCTTGTCGACGAAGTAGAAGTGGGCGAAATGCTTGGAGGTGAAGGCCTCGACCGTGTGGACGAACGCCGCCTCGTCGAAGCCGTCGCCGTCGAAGGACTGGGGCGAGGCGGTGCGGCCCTGCAGGTTGGCGATGGTGCGCAGCACCGCGGTGATCGCCCCGGCCGATTCGTAAGCCTTGATGCGGCCCATGAAGGCCAGGTACGCCTCGGCGGCGTTGCGCACCTCGTCCAGGCGCACGCCGCGGATGAACTGGCTTTCCACCAGGGTGCAGGCGGCGCACGACAGGTGGAAGAAGTCGCCGGTGCGCAGGCCCTCGTCATAGGCGGCGCGGTAGAACTTCTCGGTGTTCTCGGCCGGCTCGATCCAGAAGTTGGTGAAATAGGCCGAGACGAAGTTGATCTCGGCCGCCAGTTTCTGGTTGTTGAAGCGGGCGTTCATGGCCAGCGCCAGCTTGCCGAACTCATAGCCGTCGCGGCGGTTGCCCATCACCCCGCCCACGAAGATGCCGCCGAACACCACGAAGGCGACGGCGTTGTCCTCCATGGTGCCGTGGCTGAGGCTGATGTTGACCGCCTTGGTGGCACAGGCCACGCACAGCTCGGGGCGGACCTGGTAGGCGGCCTTGAGCAGGGCGCCGATCAGGCGCATGGCGGTCTTCAGGCGTTCGTCGCGGCACAGCGGCAGGTCGGCCAGGTCCTCGATGCGCCGGCCGCGCAGCTTCCACTTCACCCGGGCAAGGTCGGCAAGAAACAAGGGCGGCACGAAGTTGGCGGGCAGCGACACCCCGAACAGCCGCAACGCCTCGCGCCCGGTGTCGTAGGCCAGGCGGAAGTTGCCGGTGTTGGTGTGGAAGTGGACCATCTTCTCGTAGACCAGCGCCCGCTCGTCGTCGCCGCCGGCTGCGTCCAACGCCTTGCGGTACAGGTCCTTGGCCTTGTCGGCGTTGCCGTTGACGTACTCGCACTCGGCCTGTTCCTTGAGGATCTGGAACAAGGTGTCGCGATCGGGGACGTCGGCCAGGAACTCGCGCGCGGCGGTGACGTAGCGCAAGGCCGGCTCGTAGGCGATCGAGCCCTTGGCCTTGATGGCGGCCGTCAAGTTCAGGCGGGCCAGCCTGGGCCGCAGCTCGGACGGGACCAGGTCGCCGGCCTGGTTGAAGTGGCTGACGATGTCGAAGACCTTGTCGTCCAGCTCGTCCTCGGCGACGCTTTCCAGCAGCAGGCGGCCGGCCTTGACGTGGGTCTGGCGCCGCTCGCCCTCGTCGAGCAGGTCGTAGGCGGTCTGCTGCACCCGGTCGTGGACGAAGGTGTAGCGCACGTTGAAATCGCCGGAACGCGCCGTCTGCTCGCCGCCGTAGAAACGGTATTCGCGGTCCAGCGGGGTGACCAGTTCCATGCGCAGCGCAGGCAGGATGCCGGCGGCCACCTCCTCCCAGCTGTGCTCACGCACCACCGAAAGGTCCTGCAGGGTGAAGCGGTTGCCGATGCAGGCGGCCAGCTTCAGCAGCAGCCGGGTCTCGTCGGGCAGCTCGCGCAGCTTGGCCGCCATCAGGTCGGCGACGTTCTCGCAGATGCCGACGCTGTGGATGCGGTCGATGTCCCAGGTCCATTGACCCAGCCGGGCGTCGAAGGCGATCAGCCCCGAGCCGTGCAGATCCTTGAGCACCTGGCCGATGAAGAACGGGTTGCCGTCGGTCTTGCGCGAGATCAGGTCGGCCAGCGCCTCGACCTCGGTGGCGGGGCGGCGCACGGTGTCGGTGACGATGGCGCGCACCGCCTCGGGTGCCAGGCGCTCCAGCGCCATCTCGTCGATGGGGGCGCCGGCCTTGCGCATGTGCCCGACCGCCAGCATCAGCGGGTGGGCCCCGTCCACCTCGTTGCTGCGATAGGCGCCGAGCAGCAGCAGGTGGTGGCAGCCGCCGCCCAGCATCAGCATCTCGATCAGCGAGATCGACGAGGCGTCGGCCCATTGCAGGTCGTCCAGGAAGATCACCAGTGGGCTGTCGGCGCCGGCGAAGGCCTGGATGAAGTTCATGAAGGTGTAGTTGAAACGGTTCTGCGCTTCCTGGGGCGCCAGTTCGGGCACCTCGGGCTGGGAGCCGACGATATGGGCCAGTTCGGGCAGCACGTCGACGACGATGCGGCCGTTGCCCTCGAGCGCCTCGAGGATGCGCTCCTTGAGCGCCTCGATGCGCGCCGCGGGCTGGGCCAGCACCTGCTGCAGCAGTTCGCGCAACGCCTGGATCAGGGCGAAATACGGGATGTTGCGCCGGTACTGGTCGTACTTGCCCGAGACGAAGAACGCCATGGTCTCGGCGATGGGGCGGTGGATCTCGTTGATCAGCGCCGACTTGCCGATGCCCGAATAGCCGGCCACCAGCACCACCGCCGACTGGCCTGCCCGCACCCGCTGATAGGCGCGGATCAGCCGGCCGATCTCCTCGTCGCGGCCATAAAGGCGCGACGGCACGATGAACCGGGTCGGCGGGTCGAAGCGGCCGGGCATGAAGTCTTCGCCCGCCTCCAGGCACTCGGCCAGGTCGCGGGCGATGCCCACGGTGCTGAGATAGCGGTTCTCGGCGTCCTTCTCCATCAGCTTGGCGACGATGCGCGACAGCGCCGGCGGGATGGCGGGATCCAACTCGTGCAGCGGGCGGGGCACCGAGGCCAGGTGCAGGTGGACCAGCTCGACCGCGTCCCTGGCGTCGAAGGGCGGCCGCCCCAGGAACAGCTCGTAGAGGGTGATGCCCAGCCCGTAGAAGTCGCAGCGATAGTCGATGGGACGGTTCATGCGCCCGGTCTGCTCGGGCGCGATATAGGCCAGGGTGCCTTCCAGGCTGTGGGCGTCGGGAAGCTGCATCGTCTCTTGCGACAGGCGCGACGCGATGCTGAAGTCGATGATCTTGAGCTGGCCGTGCTCCAGGTTAACCAGGATGTTGCTGGGGTTGATATCCTTGTGGACGATCAGCTTCTCGTGGATGGTGCCGACCACGTCGACCACCCGGCGAGCAATGTCCAGCCTGGCCGCCAGGCCCAGGCGGTGGTCGGCAATCACCGACTTCAGCGGCACCCCGCCAAAGTCCTCCATGATGATCGCCAGCGTGTTGCCCACCCTTTCCAGCGCGTGGACGGTGATGACGTTGGGGTGCTGGAAGCTGCGCAGGATCTCGTATTCGTGCCGGATGCGGGCCAGCTCGAACGGGCTCGGGAATTCCAGGTCGAGCACCTTGGCGATGATCGGCGCGTCGTCGCCGAGGCGCCGACCCCGGCAGATCACGACAGCGCCGCTGGTCGCCAGCCGCTCGGTGATGGAATACCCGTCCAGCGAGATCATGTAGTCCCTGCGGCCCCCCCTACCCCTTGGCGCCCTGCTGGTCGATGAAGTCCAAGATCAGCTTCACCCGCGCCGGCGACAGCGTCCTGGTCGCCGGCATGTTGAGTGTGGTTAGAAAAACCGGCTCCCCCGGACGTCCCAGCCGCTGCCGTATGGATCCGGCATTATAGGCATCCGAGATGGAACTGGAAGATCCCAGCGCGATATAGGCGCTCATCGCCGGGAATATCAGGTTGTAGTAGCGCAACGCATACTTGTAGACGTCCGCCCACTGCAGCCCGCCCGGCTTCTTGTACAAGTCCGAGAAATCGGTGTTTTCGAACATCCGCACCGAGCAGTAGGTCATGGTGCTCCACATGGGCACGCCGGCGACGTTGAGCAGCGGCGCGGCGCCCGCCTTGGCCGGCGGGATGGTGCCGAACAGGTCGCCGTAGTCCTGCTGGATGGCCAGCACCGCGGTCGCCCCGCCCGGGTAGTCCTTGACGTTGGGCGTCACCGGGATGGTCACCCAGCCGGTGGTGCCGGCGGGAATGGTCACCGACTTCTGCGCCAGCAGGGTGGGCGGCTGCGGCTTGGCCGGGGCCGGCGGGCACTGCCGGAACTGGCCGGGTGCGGTCAGCGGGGCGGTGCGGCTGTCCACCGACTGGTTGGTGCGATAGTCGTTCTCCTGGCGGCGGCGCTCGCAGGATTCGCGGTCGGGATCAGCCTTGGCCGGCGCGGTCTCGGCCAGCTGGACGATGGTCTTGTACTCGTTGACGAACAGCGTCACCGGCCGGGTGGTCGGCCCGCCGCGCTCGTAGACCTTGACCCGGATCGGGTAGTCCTTGTCGGCAGGCGTGATGTAGGCGGTGCGGTCGTCGGTGACCACGCGGATGACCGTCTCCTCGATCAGCACCTTGCCCTGGTTGGGCCCGGCGGTGGCCCGCAGGATCAGCTGGCCGCCGGCAATGGTCTGGTATGACACCTTGGCCGGGTCGTAGGTGATGTCGACGATGCCGCCGAAGTTCTCGTAGGTCGAGAAGTCGGGATAGCCGTAGTCCACCGGCCCGATGGAAATGGCCGCGCCGCCGCCGGCCGGAATCACCGCCAGCTCGACGTCGCCCACATAGGCCTTCTGCTTTGGCTGGCCGAAGCCTTCGGGCGGGTTGTTGGTCTGGGGGCCGTTGGGGTTGCGGAACTTGTACTTGGGGAACGCTTCCAGGATGTCGAGCGAGACCACCGGCGGATCCTGGCGGACCAGGGCGACCGCGTTGCCGATCAGGGCGGGCGGGCACATCCACGGATAGGGGCCGCCCTTCACCGTGCCCTCGACCGTGTGCTTCCGGGTTGCGTCGTCCTTGCAGTCCCACCAGGTCAGGTCGGGCCGCCCCGGGTCCTTGCCGTCCAGCGGCTGCGACGGGCTGGCGGTGCGGTAATGGGGCTGCAGCTTGCGGCCCGCCGGCTCGCTTTGCGGCTCGTCCGCGCCCCAGACGCCGATGGTGCCGACCAGGTAGCCATAGGCCGGGTTGTGCAGCATGTTGCCGCGCCCGAGCTGGGCGGCCAGGTAGGTGTCGGTGTAGCCGGGCTCGACCTCGTAGGTCTTGAAGCGCACCGCCAGTCCGCCGGCCGCCTGGGCCTGGGTGAACAGGGCCTTCAACACCGGCGAGGCGACGCCCAGCCCGTCCGCGGCCGGCAGCTTGGCCGCCGGGATGACGAACTGCCACACGCAGCCGATGCCGACGAAGTTCTGCTCGCCGCCATACGGGGTGCCCTGGACAGTGGTGCAGAAGTTCAGCCAGTCCTGGAAGCCGCGGGTGTCGTGCAGGATCTCGACAAGAGTGGTCTTCTGGCCGCCCTCCATCTTGAAGAAGCGCACGCCGCCCACGAACAGCTGGGTCGACACCAGCCCGGTGGGATCAAGGTCGCAGATCATGGCCGAGCCGGGGCCGGTGCCGTTCAGCTTGGGCGCGCCGATGATCTCGAAGCCGATGCCCACCGCTGCGTCGCCGGCCTGGTTGGCGCCGGGGCCGGTGACCGCCGAGGTGATGACCGTGTCCTGGAAGCTGGTGGTGAAGTCGCCCATGGGGTTCCAGCCGGCACGCACGAAGGTGCGCTTGTCCTGCTGGGGATAGGCCTCGAAGTTGCTCATCTCGACCGGCGCGTTGAGGTACTCGGTCACCTCGTCGTCGCTCAGGCCCTTGAGGTCCACGGACAGGTCGTTGGTGTCGCGCGTCACCACCGAGGGCACCACGTCGTCGTTGTTGGTGGTGCACGGATCGGTGACGAAGATGCCGCGGAAATTGAGTCGCGGAAAATCGAGGATGCTCATGGTTTCAGTCCCCCCGGTCTGACGGCTAGTTGGCGGCCTTGGGCGCCGGCTGGCAGGCCGGGCTCGGGCTGGAATGGGCCGACGGGAAAAGCGGCTTCGGGCAGGCCTGGGCCAGCATGAAGCTGTAGTCGGCGAACCACTTCCCGTTCACGTCCTTGGCGGTGTAGTGGCAGTCGATGCAACTGCTGCCGCGCAGGTAGGTCTCCATGGTGGTGTTGGCCGAGGTCGCGGGGGTGGGCCCGGCCATGGGCGGCTGGTCCGGCTTGGTCGGGTACTGGGTGGTGATCATCTCGTAGTACTGCCACGGGCTGCCGGCCACCGCCTGGGCGAACAGCTGCTGCATGGCCGGATTGAGCACCTTGGACGGGTCGTCCAGGTCGTTGACGCGGATCACCTGGGTCGGCTGGGTGATCGGGCGGCCGAACTCGGTGCTCCAGTTGTACTGGCACTTCTTGGTGTAGCAGGACTTGGAAAACAGCGAATAGGGCAGCGTGTGCGCCGCGTCCTTGCCCGGCTGGAACGGCGTCTGGAACGGAGGCACGTTGTCGACCTGCTCGAACGTCGCCATCAGCCAATAGGGCTTGCCGTCGGGATAGGTGATCTTGAGGTCGAAGTGCAGGCCGATCAGGCCCACCTCCTGCAGCTTGCAGCTGGCCGGCCCGGCATCGGTTGTGGGCGTGTAGACATAGGCGGTGCGGCGCAGGAACCGGCTCTTGACCGCGTTCGCCTCCTCCGGCATCAGCACCCGCCAGGCCGCCTTCATCTCGGCGGTGCCGGAGCCGTATTCGACCGGGCCGCTCAAGCTCCCCTGCCCGGCGATGCTGTAGTAGCCGTTGTTGTAGATGAAGTCGAAGACCGGCTTGTTGAAGGCGATGGAGTAGTGGACCAGGTTGCCGTTCTGGTCGGTCAGCGAGCCGCCCTGGGCCTGCGAGGTGCGGTTGACCAGGATGTCGCTCAGCACCATCGGGCCGCTGCCGGCCTTCGCCCCGGCCGCGGTGCATTCGGGCGGGATCAGGGTGCCGTAGACCTCCCACGGCGGCGGCTGCGAGCCGTCGGGATAGAACACCTCGTTGGGGGACTTCCACGTCTCCCACACCACCGGGCCGGGGGTGCCGAAGGGCTTGGTCGGGTCGGCAACGCCGCGCTGGTCGGCAGCCGCCGGCCAGTTGTAGGCGACGAACATCTGCCAGCCCAGCAGGTCCATGGCCTGCTGCGACGACAGGTCGGCGGCCCCCACCTGGGCCGGCGGCACCGGCGACAAGGTGAACCCGCCTGCATCGAAGGCCTCGGCCGGCACCGCCGCCGCCATGGCCACCAGCGCGAACGCTCCCCACACCTGTTTCATGGTCCCCCCGATCGTCAGAAGCTGTAGCCCACCTTGAACCAGCCGACCTCCCCCTGGGGTCGGTTGCGGACTTCGATCTCGTGCTCCCACTTGGCGGTGAACGCGAGGCGGCCAAGGCTGTACTTGACCACCGGTCCAAGGGCGATGGCCCGGCCGTCGTTGCTGGTCGACAACTGGCTGCCGTCCTGGCGGTCGCCGGTAACCTGCTGGTAGTAGTAGCCGCCCAGGCCCAAGGTCCAGTCCTCGCCCACATGCAGGCCGACCGCGTAGTCCACGTGGAACTCGTCGCCCGACGCGTACTTGGTGGCGCCGTTCTCGGTGTTGATGTCGTACATGGCCTTGGCCGAGGCCTCGAAGCCGTTGTCGGCCAGGTAGGTCACGCTGGCCAGCGGCTCGACCGTCCAGTAGTTGCGGCCGATGTTGGACAGCTTGTTCTTGTCGTACTGGCCGGTGGGCAGGTAGACGTCGATGCCGGCACCGAAGTGCCAGTTCTTCGAGTGCCAGCCCAGCATGATGGGATCAAGCAGCAGGTCGCCCATGTCGGTGCGCGTGTCGCTGGACCCGTTCATGCGCACGTACTGGCGCGCGATGGGCATCATCGCCTGCACGCCCCAGTCGGCGCCCAGGATCTGGTACTTGGTGATGTAGATGACCCGCGGCACCCACGCCGTCGAGGTCAGCTGGAAATCCGGCACCTTGCGGTTGCCGTAGCCGTCCTGCAGCCGGCCCGCCGAGTAGACCGCGAAATAATTGATGGTGTGCAGTCCCTGAGGTGGCAGCGCGCCGGACATGAAGTCCTCGGCGCCGTTAGAATAGTGCCCGCCGCCACCCTCGGTAGCAGACACCGGCGAAACCCACGACATCGACCCGGCGACGCACGCGGCGACGCCCGTCACAATCGTACGGCGAAGCATGATCCCCCCCTC
Organism: Actinomycetota bacterium; assembly: GCA_050260215.1. GTDB lineage: Bacteria > Pseudomonadota > Alphaproteobacteria > Rhodospirillales > Magnetospirillaceae > JBLNBU01. Next base: position 3,272 of record JBLNBU010000241.1, on the reverse strand, counting down.
GATAAACCCCCGCTTATTCCCGCAGTTGTGGCGGAAATCTTAGCCAAAATTACCGCAAAAGACGGATTAGTCCAACTCTATGTTGTATCCGTACGAAATATGCTCCCCGATATATGGCATGGACCAACGGATGGGGTATCGGGTTACGGCGCCGGCCCGATTGCCGAGCCGCTTCCAATCCATAGAATGCCACCGCCCGCAAGCCCCTCGAGAGCCCGCCCTTGCCCGTCGCCGCACCGCTTCTAGTCATGATTGTCGAGGACTCGGCCATCGCCGCCCGCAAGCTGGCGGCGATGCTGGACTCCATGGGCCATTCGACCGTCATTGCCGCCAACGGCGCCGAGGCGGTCGAGGCTTATGGCCGCCACCGGCCCGACGTGGTGGCCATGGACATCCACATGCCCGGCATGGGCGGCGTCGAGGCCACCCGCCGGATCCTGGAGAGCCACCCCGAGGCAGCCATCGTCATGGTAACCTCACAGGGCCACGAACGCATGGTCATCGACGCCGTCGCCGCCGGCGCCCGCGGCTATGTGCTCAAGCCGGTCCGCCCCGAGCGGCTGGCCGCCATGCTGGACAAGGTGACCTCGGGGCGGCGCGGCTGAAGGGTTTTGCAGCCCGACCGCCCATGATACGGTCTGGGCGATGAACGCCATTCCTTCGCCCAGGGGCGGCCTGTCGCTGGTCGGGCACGTCGCGCTGCTGTGCGCCGCGGTGGCCTTGCCGCTGCTGATGCTGTCGGCCTATCTGCTCAACCAGGCCGGCGTGGCCGAACGCACCCGTCTCGAACAGCAGGCCACCGACCGGGTCGGCGACCTGGCCCGCCTGATCGAGCGCGACGTCGACGGCATGGTGGCCATGGTCCAGGCGCTGTCCACCGACCCGTCGCTGCAGTCCGGCGACCTGGCCGCCTTCCACCGCCACGCCACCAAGATGCGCGCCCTGCAGGGCACCAACATCGTGCTGCGCGACCTGTCCGGCCAGCAGCTGGTCAACACCCGGCTGCCTTGGGGCAGCCCCCTGCCCCGCGGCGCCGACATCAGCCAGAGCGACCGCGCCGCCATCGCCACCGGCCGGCCGCAGGTGACCGACCTGTTCACCGGGGCCGTCACCGGATCGCCGCTGTTCATGGTCGAGGTTCCGGTCGAGCTGGGCGGCAAGCCCTCCTACCTGCTGGGCATCAGCCTGCCGGCGACCCGGATCGGCGACCTGCTGGCGCGCAGCCCGCTGCCCGAGGGGTGGTGGTACACCGTCATCGACGGCAGCGGCCGCATCGTCGCCCGCACGCTCGATCCCGGAAACTCGGTCGGCACCCTGGCCCGCCCGCAGGCGCTGGAGGCCATCGCCGAGGCCGCGCCCAGCGCCAGCGTGGTCATGCGCTCGCCCGAGGGCATCGACAACTTCGCCGCCTTCCACCGCATCCAGGGCGCCGGCTGGACCGCGGCGGTGGCGGTTCCGCAACAGGTGCTGCTCAAGCCCCTGCACCGCTGGCTGTGGGGGCTGGGCCTGCTGGGCCTGGTGACGGCGGCAGTGTCGGCCTTGGCGGCGACCTGGTACGGCGGCGCCATTTCGCGCGCGGTGCGGCGGCTGACCACGGCGGCCGAGGCGCTGGGCCGCGGCGAGGCGGTACCCTCCACCATCACCAACGTCGCCGACGTCAACCAGGCCGGCCTGGCGCTGAAGGCGGCCGAGGCCGAGCTCGCCGAGCGCGCCCACCAGCGCGACCTCTCGCTCAGCCAGGCGACCGAGGCCCGCCAGGCCGCCGAGGCCGCCAGCACCGCCAAGAGCAACTTCCTGGCCGCCATCAGCCACGACCTGCGCCAGCCCTTCCAGGCGCTGAACCTGTTCCACCAGGTGCTGGAGATGCAGGCCGGCCCCGAGCTGGGACCGGTGGTCGACAACATGGCCAAGGCCCTGCACAGCGGCGAGGAACTGCTGGCCGCCCTGGCCGAGGTGTCGGTGATCGAGGCCGGCCGGGTGCAGCCGGTGCTGGCCGAGGTCGGCATCGACGAACTGCTGGCCGATATCGTCGAGGAGTGTGCGCCGCTTGCCGACAAGCGCGGACTGGCCCTGCGGCGGGTGCCCACCTGCGCCCGTGTCCGCAGCGACCGGGTGCTGCTGCGCCGCATCCTCCGCAACCTGGTGGTCAACGCCATCCGCTACACCGAGCGGGGCGGCATCGTGCTGGGCTGCCGCCACCGCCCCGGCGCCGTGCGCATCCAGGTCGCCGACACCGGAATCGGCATTCCCGCCGACCAGCTGGACAGGATCTTCGAGGACTTCTACCAGATCGGCAACCCGGCCCGCGACCGCGCCCAGGGGCTGGGACTGGGGCTGTCCATCGTCAGCCGCCTGGCCGCCCTGATGGGCTACCCCGTATCGGTGCGCTCGGCCGCAGGCAGCGGCTCGGTGTTCACGGTCGAAGTGCCTACGACCCCGGCGCCTGACGTATCTTGGCCAGGAACTGCTCCACCTCCGCCTGCAGGCCGGTGACCACGCCGGCCAGGGTGCGCGCGCTCCAGATCACCCGCACGGTGCCGGCGCAGGTCAGCGCCGACGACTTGGCCACGTCGGTGACGCTGGTCGACACCTGGTCGGCTTCGTGGGCCACCTGGTCGATGTTGCTGGCGATTTCCTGGGTGGCCGCCTCCTGCTCCTGGACGGCGCCGGCGATGGCGGCCGAAACCTCGTCGATGGAGCGGATGACGGTGACCACGTCCTCGATGCTGTGGCGCATGGCCTGGGTCGAGGCCTGAACCGCCGCCACCTGGGTGGCGATCTCGTCGGTAGCCTTGGCGGTCTGGTTGGCCAGGCTTTTCACCTCGCCCGCCACCACGGCAAATCCCTTGCCGGCCTCGCCGGCGCGGGCGGCCTCGATGGTGGCGTTCAAGGCCAGCAGGTTGGTCTGGGCGGCGATGTCGTTGATCAGCTTGACGATCTCGCCGATGGCCTGGACCCGGTCCGACAGCTGCTGCATGTGCTGGGCGGTCTCGGTGACGTCGTTGACGGCGTCGCGGGCGATCTGGGTCGAGTGCGACACCTGGCTGGCGATCTCGTTGACGGCCAGCGCCAACTGGCGGGTCGCCTCGGACACCACCTGGGCGCGCTGGTTGGTGTTGATGGCGGCCTCGCTGACCACCATCGACCGGCTGCCGCTGTGCTCGGAGCGGTTGGCCATGGCGTTGGCGGCCCGCGTGATGTCGGCGGTGGACACGCCCACCTCGGCCACCTTCGCCTGCACCGTCGCCTCGAAGCCGTCGGCGATGGCGGCC
>JBLNBU010000240.1:0-13135 GCA_050260215.1 Actinomycetota bacterium | reverse complement strand
CGTCCAGCACCCGCTTCATCTCCTTCTTGGTCTCTTCGGTGATGATGCGCGGGCCGGTGACGTAGTCGCCGTATTCGGCGGTGTTGGAGATCGAGTAGCGCATGTTGGCGATGCCGCCCTCGTAGATCAGGTCCACGATCAGCTTCACTTCATGCAGGCACTCGAAATAGGCCATCTCGGGGGCATAGCCCGCCTCGACCAGGGTCTCGAAGCCGTACTGGATCAGCTTGGTCAGGCCGCCGCACAGCACCACCTGCTCGCCGAACAGGTCGGTCTCGCATTCCTCGCGGAAGGTGGTCTCGATGATGCCCGAGCGGCCGCCGCCGATGGCCGAGGCGTAGGACAGGCCGATTTCCAGGGCGTTGCCCGAGGCGTTCTGGGCCACCGCCACCAGGCAAGGCACGCCGCCGCCCTTCAGGTATTCGCCGCGCACGGTGTGGCCGGGGCCCTTGGGGGCGACCATGAACACGTCGAGGTCGGCGCGGGCTTCGATCAGCTTGAAGTGGATGTTGAGCCCGTGGGCGAAGACCAGGGCCGCGCCCTGCTTCAGGTTGGGCGCCAGATCGGTGTAATAGAGGTCGGCCTGCAGTTCGTCCGGGGTCAGGATCATGACCACGTCGGCCCACTTGGCGGCCTCGGCCGGGGTCATGACCTTCAGGCCCTCGCCCTCGGCCTTCTTGACGGTGGCCGAACCGGCGCGCAGCGCCACGACCACGTCCTTGACGCCCGAATCGCGCAGGTTCAGCGCATGGGCGTGGCCCTGGCTGCCGTAGCCGACGACGGCGACCTTCTTGCCCTTGATCAGATTGACGTCGGCGTCACGGTCGTAATAAACGCGCATGAGTGGTTCCCTTTCGAACGGCGGGCCGCTTGCCCTGCCTTACCGCCAGATGCCGTCATGGCCGGGCTTGACCCGTCCATCAATGTTGATCCCCGGGCCGGGCCCGGGGATGACGAAAGAAAAGCGCTTTCTCTTAAATCGGATTGGGCCCACGCGCAATGGCGACGACGCCGGTGCGCGACACCTCGACCAGCCCTAACGGCTCCATCAGCTTGATGAAGGCGTCGACCTTGTCGGTGGCGCCGACCACCTCGAAGACGAAGGACTGGTTGGTGGCGTCGACCGGGCGCGCCCGGAAGATCTCGGCGATCGACAGGGCTTCCAGGCGCTTGTCGCCCGAGCAGGCGACCTTGACCAGGGCCAGCTCGCGGGCGACGTGGGGGCCTTCCATGGTCAGGTCGTGGACCTTGTGCACCGGCACCAGTCGGCGCAGCTGGTTCTTGATCTGCTCGATGATCATCTTCGTGCCCGAGGTCACGATGGTGATCCGCGACAGCCGCTCCTCGGGATTGACCTCGGCCACCGTCAGGCTTTCGATGTTGTAGCCGCGGCCCGAGAACAGGCCGATCACGCGGGCCAGCACGCCGGCCTCGTTGTCGACGAGAACGCTGACGGTGTGGCGGTTGATGTCTTCGACGATCTTGGTCACGTTCCTAGTCCCCCTACACCAGCACCATGCCGTCTTCCTCGGAACCGGGCTTCTCCATCGCCTTGTCCTCGGGGCCGAGCACCATCTCGTTGTGGGCCATGCCGGGCATGATCATGGGGAAGCAGTTTTCCGAGGCGTCGGTGCGCACGTCGCAGATCACCGGCCGGTCGACCGCAATCATCTCCTTGATGACGTCGTCGACTTCGCCCGGCTTCTCGGCGCGCAGGCCGACGGCGCCGAAGGCCTCGGCCAGCTTGACGAAATCGGGGTGCCCGGTCATGTGGCTTTCCGAGTAGCGGCCGCCGTGGATCAGTTCCTGCCACTGGCGCACCATGCCCAGATACTGGTTGTTCAGGATGAAGATCTTGACCGGCAGCTTGTACTGGCAGAGCGTCGCCATCTCCTGGATGTTCATCTGGATCGACGCCTCGCCGGCGATGTCGATGACCAGCGAATCCGGGTGCGCCACCTGCACGCCCATGGCCGACGGCAGGCCATAGCCCATGGTGCCCAGCCCGCCCGAGGTCATCCAGTGGTTGGGCAGGTCGAAGCGCAGGTGCTGGGCCGCCCACATCTGGTGTTGGCCCACCTCGGTGCAGATGTAGGGATTGCGGTGGCGGGTCAGCTCGTACAGGCGCTGGATGGCGTACTGCGGCTTGATGACCTTGTTGGACTTCTCGTAGTGCAGGCAGTTGATCGACCGCCACTGGTCGATCTGCGCCCACCAGCCCTTCAGCGCGCGCTCGTCGACGCGGACCTGGCGGGCCTTCCACACCTTGATGATGTCTTCCAGCACGTGGGCGCAGTCGCCGACGATGGCCAGGTCGACCGCCACGTTCTTGTTGATCGAGCTGGGGTCGATGTCGATGTGGATCTTGGTCGACTCAGGCGAGAAGGCGTTGACCCGGCCGGTGACGCGGTCGTCGAAACGGGCGCCGATGTTGACCATCACGTCGCAGCCGTGCATGGCCAGGTTGGCCTCGTAGGTGCCGTGCATGCCCAGCATGCCCAGCGACAGCGGGTCCGACGCCGGGAAGGCGCCCAGGCCCATCAGCGTCTGGGTGCAGGGAAAGCCGGTCATGCGCACCAGCTGGGTCAGCAGCTGGCAGGCGGCCGGGCCGGAATTGATGACGCCGCCGCCGACGTAGAAGATCGGGCGCTTGGCCTTGGCCAGGATGTCGACCGCCTTCTCGATGGCCTTCAGGTCGCCCTTGACCTGCGGCTTGTACTTCGACTTGACCTTGGCCGGGCCGACATACTCGCCGTGCGCCTGCACCACGTCCTTGGGCAGGTCGATCAGCACCGGGCCGGGGCGGCCGCTGCGTGCGACGTGGAACGCCTCGTGGACGGTCCGCGCCAGCTGGTTGACGTCCTTGACCAGGTAGTTGTGCTTGGTGCACGGCCGGGTGATGCCGGTGATGTCGGCTTCCTGGAAGGCGTCGTTGCCGATCAGGTGGGTCGGCACCTGGCCGGTCAGGCACACCAGCGGGATCGAATCGCACAGGGCGTCGGCCAGGCCGGTGATGGTGTTGGTGGCGCCGGGGCCCGAGGTGACCAGCACGCAGCCGACCTTGCCGGTCGAGCGGGCATAGCCCTCGGCGGCATGCACGGCGGCCTGCTCGTGGCGGACCAGGATGTGCTTCAGGCGGTTCTGCTTGAACAGCTCGTCGTAGATGGGAAGTACGGCGCCGCCCGGATAGCCGAAAATGACCTCTACGCCCTGGTCGACCAGTGCCTTGAGGAGGATTTCCGCTCCGGTCAACGTGTCCTGCTGTGCCATCTCGAGCACCCTGATCCAAGTGTCTGTCACCAAGCCGCGAACGCGAGCACGCAACATCGTTGCGCCACCGCACTGCGGCACGAGGGGCACAACCTATCCCCTCACTAGACCTTGGTCAATAGGAACCGACGAATAAACGGAAAGATTCTCTCTGGCAAACTTTCCGAAAATTGCTCTGGCACCACCTCGGGCGCACGAAGCTGGTGGCGGAACCAGGTCAGCTGGCGCTTGGCATAGTTGCGGGTTGCCTGTTGCGCTGCGGCAATCGCCTGGTCCAGCGGCAGGGTTCCGGCCAGGTGAGCGGCCAGTTCCGGCACCCCCAGCGCCTTCATGGCCGGCAGGTCGGCAGGCAGGTTCATGGCCGCCAGCGTGCGGACCTCGTCCAGCGCGCCGGCCTCGACCATGCGCCGGAAGCGGCCATCGCAGGCGGCGTAAAGCGCGTCCCGCGGCGGCAGCAGGGCCAGGGTCAGCCAGCGGGCGGCCACCGCGCCCTCGGGCGGCACGGCCTGCCAGTCGGCCAGCGAGCGGCCGGTGGCCTCGATCACCTCGAAGGCGCGGACCAAGCGCTGGCTGTTGCCCGGATCCAGCCGCGCCGCCATGACCGGGTCGCGTGCCGCAAGTTCGGCGTGGAAGGCGGCGTTGCCCACTTCCGCCAGCCGGGCGCGCGCTGCGGTGCGGACGGCGTCGGGCACCTCGGGGATGGGCGACAGCCCGTCTTGCAGGGCGCGCAGGTACAGGCCCGTGCCGCCCACCACCACCGGCAGCCGCCCGGTGTCCCAGGCCGCGCGCATCTCGGCTGCCGCCATGCCGCGCCAGCGCGCCGCCGAGCACGCCTCGGCCGGCGACAGCACCCCGTACAGGCGATGGGGCACGCGGGCCTCGTCGGCGGCCGAGGGCCTGGCCGTCAGCACGCTCAGCACGTCGTAGACCTGCATGGAGTCGGCATTGACGACGACGCCGCCGAACTCCTCGGCCACGGCCAGCGCCAGCCCCGACTTGCCCGAGGCGGTCGGCCCGGCGATGGCGACGGCGGGGGGAAGGGGGGCGGTCATCGCCACACCCGGACCAGGGCCGCGGCCAGTCCCAGGAAGGCGGCCGACCACAGGGCGGCCGAGGCGGGGATCAGGATGGCGGGGGCCAGGGACGCGCCGGCGCGGACCACGGCGGCGACGGCAAGCACGGCGGCGATGGGCACGGCAGCGGCCGGCATGGGGGCGGGGGCGCGCTCGCGGATATGGGTGATGCGCAGCATCATCGCCGAAGTGACGATGCCGATGCCGCCGACGGTGGCCAGGTGCAGGATGTCGGGACCGGGCAGCAGCGGGGACAGCACCAGCCCCACGCACAGCAGGACGTATCCCGCCTGGATCGGTCCCATGGACGGATCGCGCAGCGCCAGTTCGGGCCGCCAGCGGGCGTGGCGGACCATGGCGGCGCCACCGGCCAGGGCCATTCCGGCCGCCGCGATCCCATCGGGCTTGGCCAGGGCGTGGCACAGGAAGGCAGACGCCATGCCGGCCACCGAGGCCAGTTCCAGGCGCGGGCCGTTGCGATGGAACAGTTCGCGGCTTTCCTCGCGGCGGACCAGGCCGGCCATGGCGGCGGGGATGACCCGCCCGCCCATGACCAGGATCATCAGCGCCACCAGGTCGAAGGCCATCAACGCGCCCTGGCGCTCGCCCCCGGCGACGAGGCCGGCGCGGCCCAATTGGTAGACCGCCTCGGCGACGGCGAAGGCGGCGATGGCCGGGCCGAACACCAGGTTGCGGCCGGCACGCGCCGCCTTGAGGAACGGCCAGCCGCCCAGGGCGAACAGGATCAGGGGAAAGGCCAGGGTGGCGGCGGTCTCGACCCAGCCGCCCGGCTCGGTCCAGGCGGCAAGGCGGGCAGTCGCCCAGCACAGCGCCGCAAGCAACAGGGCGGCGCGCGTCACCTTGGTGAACAGGTAGCCGGCCAGCACCGCCCCGGCGAAGCCCAGCAGCATCTCATGGCCGTGCCGGGCCGAAGACCCGGCCGGAAGCCAGCCGGCCCACTCGGCCCACCACAGCGGCACCGCGGCCGCCGAGTAGGCGGCGGCCAGCGGGAAGAACAGCCGGTGGGCGCGGGCGTAGCGCCCGCTGCGGGCAACGGGGGTGCCGGCGCCCGGCGCCACCTATCGCCAGTCCAGCGGATAGCTGACCATGCCGTCGGCCAGCTTGGGCTCGAACCAGGTGGACTTGGGCGGCATGACCTCGCCGGCCTCGGCCACGGCGACCAGGTCTTCCATGCGGGTGGCGAACAGGGCGAAAGCCACCGCCATCTCGCCCGAATCGACGCGCTTTTCCAGCTCGCCCAGGCCGCGCTTGCCGCCGACGAAGTCGATGCGCTTGTCCTTGCGCAAATCGGCGATGCCCAGCACCGGGGTCAGCAGGCGGTCGGACAGCAGGCTGACGTCCAGGCGGGCCACTGGATCGGTGGGAGCCGGCTTCTTGAGGCCCAGCTTGTACCACTGGCCCTTCAGGTACATGCCGAAGCTGCGGGGCTCGGCCGGGCGGGCCTGGCCGGCGACGGGCTCGACGGTGAAGTCGGCCTCCAGCGCCTTCAGGAATGCGGCGCGGTCCATGCCGTTCAGATCGACGACCACGCGGTTGTAGTCGAAGATCTTCATCTCATCGATGGGGAAGGACACCACCAGGAACGACTCCCAGGCGGCGTCGCCGGCGGCGCCCTGGCGGCGCATGGCGGCCACGCGCGAGGCGGCGGCCGAACGGTGGTGGCCGTCGGCGATGTAGACCGCCGGCATGGCGTCAAACTCGCGGACCACCGCGGCGACCGCTTCGTCGGCATCCATGACCCACAGGGTGTGGACGATGCCGTCGGCTGCGGTGACCGAATAGGCCGGCGGGGCGGCGGTCACCGCGGCGACGACGCGGGCCAGTTCGGGCGAATTGCGGTGCGCCAGCAGGACCGGGCCGGTCTGGGCGTCGCAGGTGTCGATCTGGCGGACGCGGTCGTCTTCCTTGTCGGGGCGGGTGAACTCGTGCTTGCGGATGCGGTTGGCGTCATAGGCAGCCACCGAGCCGCCGCCGACGATGCCGGTCTGCACGTGATCGCCCATCTGCAGGCGGTAGACGTAGAAGCACGGGCGCGGGTCGCGGCGCAGCACGCCGGCATCGACCATCTTGCGCAGGTTCTCGGCGCCCTTGGCGTAGACCGGGGCCGAATAGACGTCGGTGCCCTCGGGCAGGTCGATCTCGGGCTTCGAGATGTGCAGGAAGCTCCACGGCTTGCCGGCGGCCATGACGCGGGCCTCGTCGCTGGACAGCACGTCGTAGGGCGGGGCGGCCACCTCGGCGGCGTACTGGGGGGCGGGACGAAGGCCGGGGAAGGGGCGAAGCAGCGGGACGGACACGGGCGCGGGCTCCCTGGATGGAAAGACCGAAGTGTCTTAAGCCACGGCCGGGGGCTGCGCCAAGGCGAAAAAACGAAACCCTCCCCCGGCGGTACCGGGGGAGGGCTTCTTTCTGGAGGGCAGCCGGGCCTACTTGCGCCCGGTCTGCTTGGGCTCAGCCAGCGACAGCGCCACGTAGCGCAGCTGCTGGGGGTTCTCGACGCGCAGCAGCAGGGACTTCTGCCCGGCCTTGCGCGATTCCTCGACCAGCTTGATCAGGTCGGCGGCGGCGCGCATGGGCTTCTGGCCCGCCTCGATGATCACGTCGCCGGGGCGCAGGCCCTTTTCGGCGGCGGGAGTGTCGGTGCGGACGTCGACCACCACGATGCCCTTGGTGTTGTCGTCGACGCCGAACTTCTCGCGCAGCTGCGGGGTCAGCGCCGCCACGGTCATGCCGGTGCCGGGGACGGCCTGCTGGCCGGCGGTCTGCGGCTGGGCCGGCTTGGTACCCTCGGCCTTGGCCTGCTCGACCTGTTCCTCGGGCATTTCGCCGACGGTGGCCTCGACGTTCTGGCGCTTGCCGTCACGCCACACCACCACCTCGACCTTCTTGTTGATGGGGGTCTCGGCGACGACGCGGGGCAGGCGGCGCATCTCCGAGATGTCCTTGCCGTCGAAGCGCAGGATGACGTCGCCCGCCTTCAGCCCTGCCTTGGCGGCGGGGCCGGCGTCGTCGACCTTGGCCACCAGGGCGCCGTGCTGGTCGGGCAGGCCCATGGAGTCGGCCAGCTCGGGGTCCAGCGACTGGATGCGGATGCCAAGCCAGCCGCGGCGGGTCTTGCCGTACTTCTTCAGGTCGTCGATGACGGGCCGCGCCAGCGCCGAGGGAATGGCGAAGCCGATGCCGATCGATCCACCCGACGGCGAGATGATGGCCGAGTTGATGCCGATCACCTCGCCCTTCATGTTGAACATCGGCCCGCCCGAGTTGCCGCGGTTGATCGGCGCGTCGGTCTGCAGGAAGTCGTCGTAAGGGCCGGCGTTGATGTCGCGGGCACGCGCCGAGACGATGCCGGCGGTCACCGTGCCGCCGAAGCCGAACGGGTTGCCGATGGCCAGCACCCAGTCGCCGACGCGCGATTCGTCCGAGCTGCCCCAGGCCACCGCGGGAAGCTGCTTCTTGCCCGGGTCGATCTTCAGCAGGGCGAGGTCGGTCTTGGTGTCGCGGCCGACGACGTTTGCGGTGAACACCGAGTCGTCATGCAGCTTGACCGAGATCTCGTCGGCATCCTGGATGACGTGGTTGTTGGTGACGATGAAGCCGGCCGGGTCGATGATGAAGCCCGAGCCCAGCGAGGTGGCGCGCCGCGGCGGGGCGTCGACGCCCCCGCGGCCCTGGCGCTCCATGAATTCCTTGAAGAACTCCTCGAGCGGGCTGCCCGGGGGGAATTGCGGCATCTCGGCGCCGCGCTCGGGGTTGCGCACCGTCTGGGTGGTCGAAATGTTGACCACGCTGGGCAGCAGCTTTTCGGCCAGGTCGGCGAAGCTGCCGGGGGCCTCGCGCGCCTGGACCGCCGCGGACTGCAACAGCAGCGCCAGGGCGGCGGCGATGGACAGGGCCCAGCCGGCGAAAGTCGCGCGCTGGTTCACGTTTCTTCTTGGTTCGGTCACCGGAAGAGTCCCTCCTGGCAGATTGGAAACCCCGCGGCCGGGGGCTCCCACGATGTGGTCCGTGCCCCCGTTTGCGTCAAGCAGGCGGGGCCGGCGGCAAGATCCTGGCCAGGAACTATGGCGCAACCATGGCCGCGCGCACACCCCAGACCAAAGCAACACCCGCGGTCGCGGCGGCCAGCCCGGCCAGCCGGAGTACCCGGGGCGGGGCCGCGGCGGCCATGGACATCAACCGCTGCATGGCCTCGGGAAAGGCCGCGTAGCTGATGCCCTCGATCACCAGCGCCAGCGCCACCGCGGTGAGAAAGTCCTTCATCGCTCCCCTGGCGCCAGGGCGCAGAGGGGACGGCGCGGGACGACCATCACCTGTTCCGTCCCGGCCCGTTGAAGAAGCGGAAGAAGTCGCTGTCCGGCGACAGGACCATGGTGGTCGAGCCGTCGCCCAGCGCGGTGCGGTAGGCCTGCAGCGAGCGGTAGAGGGCGAAGAACTGCGGGTCCTTGCCGAAGGCCTCGGCATACAGGCGGTTGGCCTCGGCGTCGCCCTGGCCGCGGTAGATCTGGGCCTGGCGCTGGGCCTCGGCCAGGATCACCGTGCGTTCGCGCTCGGCGCGGGCGCGGATCTGCTGGGCCGCCTCGTAGCCCTGGGCGCGCACCTCCTTGGCCTGGCGCTCGCGTTCCGACTTCATGCGGTCATAGATCGCCTGGCTGGTCTCGTCGGGCAGGTCGGCGCGGCGGATGCGCACGTCGGCGACGAAGATGCCCAGCTCCTTGTCGGCGCGCTCGGCCACCTCCTGCAGGATCTGCTCCATGATGTGCGAGCGTTCCTCGGACAGGATCGACGGCAGCATCACCTGGCCCAGCACCCGGCGCATGGCCGAGGACACGATCTGGGTCAGCTGGGCGCGGGCCTGGGTCTCGGTGCGGACCGCCTGGTAGAACTTCAGCGGGTCGGCGATGCGCCAGCGGGTATAGGTGTCGACGACGACGCGCTTCTGGTCGCCCAGGATGATCTGCTCGTCGGGCGGATCAAGGGCCAGCAGGCGCAGGTCGTAGCGCACCACGTCCTCGACCAGCGGCAGCTTGAAGTGCAGGCCGGGGTCCTTGATGGTGGCCCGGTGGGCGCCCAGGCGCAGCACGATGGCCTGCTCGGTCTGGCCGACGATATAGAGCGACGAGCCCGCCACCATCAGCACCAGCACGGCGACGACGGCAAGGACGACGAGACGGGTCTGGCTCATTTGCCGCCTCCCTGGCCCTGCTGGGCCTTCTTCAGTTCGGGCAGCGGCAGGTAGGGCACCACCCCCTTGGCCGAGGGATCGATCACCACCTTGGTGGCGTTCTTCAGCACCTCTTCCATGGTCTCGATGTAAAGCCGGCGCGCGGTGACGTCCTCGGCCTGGCGGTAGGCCTGGTAGACGGCGGTGAAGCGCTTGGCGTCGCCGTCGGCCAGGTTGACCACCTGCTCCTTGTACGCTTCCGATTCCTGGACCAGGCGCTCGGCGTCGCCGCGGGCGCGCGGGATGATGTCGTTGCGGTAGGCCTCGGCCTCGTTGCGGGCGCGCTCCTGGTCGGCGCGGGCGCGCTGGACGTCGTTGAAGGCGTCGATGACGGCGCCGGGCGGATCGACCTTCTGCAGCTGAACCTGCTGCACGGCGATGCCGGCCTGGTAGGAATCCAGCAGGGCCTGCAGCTCCTGCTGGGCCTGCAGCGCGATCTGCTCGCGCTTGTCGGACAGGGCGGCCTGGATGGGGTTGCGGCCGATCACCTCGCGCATGGCGCTTTCGGCGGCGACCTTCACGGTGGCCTCGGGGTCGCGCAGGTTGAACAGGAACTTGCCGGCGTCCTTGATGCGCCAGAACACGGCGAAGTCGGCCTCGACGATGTTCTCGTCGCCGGTCAGCATGCGGCTTTCCTCGGGCACCCCGCGCCCCGGCCGGTGGTCGGTCCGGTCGGCGGTGGTGCGGAAGCCGAACTGCATCTGGTTGACCTTGGTCACCTTGGGCAGCAGCACGCCCTCGATCGGATAGGGTAGGTGGTAGTGCAGGCCGGGCTCGGTGGTATCGACCCACTTGCCGAAGCGCATGACCACGCCCTGCTCGTCGGGATTGACCCGGTAGATGCCGGTGGCCGCCCATGCCGCCACCACCAGGGCGATGATGACGCCCAGGCCCTGGCCGCCGCCGAAGCCCTGGCGGGGCATGGCGCGGCGCAGCTTTTCCTGGCCGCGGCGGATGATTTCCTCGAAGTCGGGGCCGGGCATGCCGCCGCCGCCGCCGCCGTTGCCGCCACCGGGACCGCGGCCCCACGGGCCATTGCCGCCGCCGCCACCACCACCCCAGGGGCCACCGCCGCCCCCTTGAGGATTCCAAGGCATGAATAGTCCCCTTATTCCGATGTCGGCGAAAATCCAACCCTGGCCTTATAGGACAGGACGCCCCGGTGCGCAACGCGAGGCGGCGGACGGTCGCCTGAATTGTCGCCCATATGGATAATTGCCGGGCCGATTCAAGTTGCCACGGACTAATCGGGGCGAAGACGTTTGCAAACGGGGTAGGCCGACCTTATATCAGGAGCCTCTTGTGCGACTGCCTGCCGCGCATCCCCGAACCCTTGCCCCCCGAGAGGTAAAGTCCCATGGCCGAGGTCACCGAACAGCTTGTTGTCGATGCGCTGCGCAAGATCGCCGATCCCGACAAGAATTCCGACATCGTCAGCCTGGGCATGGTCTCGGGCGTGGTGGTGAAGAACGGCCACGTCGCCTTCTCGATCGAGGTCGAGCCCGAGCGCGGGCCCAAGCTCGAGCCGCTGCGCAAGGCCGCCGAGCAGGCGGTGCACGGACTGCCCGGCGTGCTGACGGTCACCGCGGTGCTGACCGCCGAGCGCAACGTCCACGGCGGCCCCAAGGGCGGCAGCCAGCAGGCCCAGGCCCCGCAGGGCGCCGAGCGCCCGCTGCTGCCCACCGTCAAGGCGATCATCGCCGTGGCGTCGGGCAAGGGCGGCGTCGGCAAGTCGACCACCTCGACCAACCTGGCCATGGCGCTGGCTCAGCTGGGCCTGAAGGTCGGCCTGTTCGACGCCGACATCTACGGGCCGTCCATGCCGCGCATGCTGGGCATCTCGGGCGAGCCGGTCAGCCCCGACGGCCAGAGCCTGCTGCCCATGGAGAACTACGGCGTCAAGTGCATGTCCATCGGCTTCCTGGTGCCCGAGGACAGCCCGATCATCTGGCGCGGTCCCATGGTGATCGGCGCGCTCGAGCAGCTGCTGCGCGACGTGCACTGGGGCGAACTGGACGTCATGGTCATCGACATGCCGCCGGGCACCGGCGACACCCAGCTGACCATCAGCCAGCGCGTACCGCTGACCGGCGCGGTGATCGTCTCGACCCCGCAGGACATCGCCCTGCTCGATGCCCGCAAGGGGCTCAACATGTTCCGCAAGGTCGACGTGCCGGTGCTGGGCGTCATCGAGAACATGAGCTACTACGTCTGCCCCAAGTGCGGCGACGAGGCACACATCTTCGGCCACGGCGGCGCCAAGGCCGAAGCGGCGCGCCTGTCGACCGAGTTCCTGGGCGAGGTGCCGCTCGACATCGCCATCCGCGAGACCTCGGACCGCGGCGAGCCCATCGTGGTGTCCAAGCCGTCCAGCCCGCACGCCAAGGCCTACCGCGAGATCGCCCAGAAGGTCTGGGACAAGGTCCAGGCCATCCAGGGCGGCGGCCGCAAGGCCCCCAAGATCAGCTTCGAGTAGGAGAGATCCCCCTCCCCCGGCTCCGCCGGGGGAGGGGGGAATTGGCCCTACTCCGCCTTTTCGGTCTCGCCGCCCGGCGCTTCGGCCGGCGGGGGTTCTTCCTCGTCCTCTTCGGGCAGCATCAGGACGCCGGCGTTGTAGTCGTAGTCGAAGATCTCGGCATAACGGCCCCAGGTGATGGCCACCTCGAGGACGCGCTCGGATTCCTCCGAGGTCAGGTAGTCTTCCAATTCCTGCAGGAAGCGGTCTTCCGGGGCGCGATGGTCGCGGCGTTCGTCCAGCACCCGGCGGATGTGCGAGGCCAGCGGGATGTTGCGCAGCAGGCTTTCGGCGAACAGTTCCTTGCGCCGGGCGTCGTCGGCCTCGATGTAGAGGCGCCCCAGCGGGGTCAGGAAGATGTCACCGGCGGCGATGCGCGCCAGGCCCAGCACGCGCAGGCCCTCGAACAGGTGGAACAAGGTGTCGTCGGGCAGTTCGGTGTGCTCGGCCAGGGCCGGCAGGTCGGCGCGGCCGCCGAAGGGCGGTTCGGCCACGGTTTCCAGCAGCGTTTCCATCTTGCCGGGCGAGGCATCGGGCAGGCGGTAGCCCAGTGTCAGCGGCTCGGCGATGCCGCCCACGCCGACGGGGCGGACGGCCGCGGTCATCACCGCATAGACCTCGTCGACGATCTGGCGGAAGGCGGGCGATTCCGGATCGCGCGGGTGGTCCAGGCGCACCGGGATCTCGGCGCGCACGCGGCCGGGGTCGGACGAGACCACCAGGATGCGGTCGGCCAGCCACACCGCTTCCTCGATGTTGTGGGAGACCACCAGGATGCCCTTGGTGGGGATCTTGCGCTCGCCCCACAGTTCCAGCAGGTCGTCGCGCAGCGCCTCGGTGGTCAGCACGTCAAGGGCAGAGAACGGCTCGTCCATCAGCAGCACGTCGGGCTGCATCACCAGGGCGCGCGCGATGCCGACGCGCTGGCGCATGCCGCCGGAGTAGCTGCCGAGGCGGCGCTTCGCGGCGTCGCGGAGATTCACGACGTCGATGGCCGCTTCGACGGCGCTCTTCAGTTCCTGTCCGCCGAGC
>JBLNBU010000239.1:0-17813 GCA_050260215.1 Actinomycetota bacterium | reverse complement strand
GCCGACCTGGGCTGCGGCACCGGCAACGTCACCCGCCTGCTGCAGGCCCGCTGGCCGTCGGCCCACGTCACCGGGGTGGACTCCTCGCCCGACATGCTGAAGGCGGCGGCCGAGGACGGCGGCGCCATCGCCTGGGTGCAGGCCGACATGGGCGGCTGGGTGCCGCCGGCGCCGCTCGACGTGCTGTTCTCCAACGCCGCCCTGCACTGGCTGGGCGGGCACGAGGTGCTGTTTCCCCGGCTGATGGGGCTGCTCGCCCCCGGCGGCTGGCTGGCGGTGCAGATGCCGCACAACCACTACGCCGCCTCGCACACCATCATGGCCGAGGCGGCCGAGGCCGGCCCCTGGCGCGACGTGCTGTCGCCGCTGGCCGCCCGCTTCCCGGTGGCCGAGCCGGCCGCCTATTATTCCATGCTGGCGCCGCTGGCGGCAGACCTGGACATCTGGGAGACCGAGTACCTGCACGTGCTCGACGGCGACGACCCGGTGGTCCGCTGGACCATGGGCACCGCGCTCAGGCCGCTGCTGCAGGCGGTCGACGAGCCGTGGCGGTCGGGGTTCCTGGCCGACTACACGAGCCGCATCGCGGCAGCCTACCCCAAGCGGCCCGACGGCAAGACCCTGTTCGCCTTCCGCCGCCTGTTCATGGTCGCCCGCGCCGCCTGAAGCTTGCCCAGCCCATCCTTTCGTCCTACGCTCGGAAGCAACGACTTTAGGCAACCGGGGGGATGGGCCATGTTCGAAGCGGCGGAACTGGGACGCAAGATCTCGCGCGAGGACTTCGACAAGCTGGCGCCGACGCTGCGCACCGAATTGCTCGACCTGCAGCAGACGCTGCGCACGGCCGACTTCCCGGTGATCGTCATGTTCGCCGGCGTCGACGGCGCCGGCAAGGACGAGAGCGTCAACCTGCTCAACGAGTGGATGGACCCGCGCTGGATCATGACGCGGGCCTATGGCGAGCCCTCGGACGAGGAGCGCGAGCGCCCGCCCTACTGGCGCTACTGGCGCGACCTGCCGCCCAAGGGCAAGATCGGCCTGTTCCTGTCGGCCTGGTACCACGCCCCCCTGCTCGACCGCGCCAACGGCCGCATCACCGTCGCCGAGCTGGACGAACGGCTCGAGCGCATCGAGGCGTTCGAGAAGACCCTGGCCGACGAAGGCGCGCTGATCGTCAAGTTCTGGATGCACCTGTCCGAGAAGGCCCAGAAGAAGCGCCTAAAAAGCCTGGAGAAGGACGAGCTGACCAGCTGGCAGGTCACCGCCCAGGACTGGCGGAACTACGAGATGTACGACAAGTTCATCGGGGCCGCCGAACACATCATCATGCATACCAGCAAGGGCCACGCGCAGTGGCACCTGGTCGAGGGCATGGATTCCCGCTACCGCTCGGCCATGGTGCTGCAGACCCTGAAGGAGGCCATCTCGCGGCACATGGAGGCGCGCGAGGTCGCCAAGGCCGTCGCCGCCACCGCCAAGGCCAACGCCAAGTCCAAGGGCAAGGCCAAGGCCCCGCCCACCGTGCTGGACGGCCAGCCCTCGATCCTGTCGGCGCTGGACATGACCCAGAAGCTGGAGGGCGAGGAATACGTCAAGGCCTTGCAGGAACAGCGCGCCCGCATCGCCCGTCTCTACCGCAAGGCCAAGGAGAAGGGCGTCTCCACCGTGCTGGTATTCGAAGGCTGGGACGCCGCCGGCAAGGGCGGCACCATCCGCCGGCTGACCGCGGCGCTCAATGCGCGCGACTATCAGGTCATCCCCATCGCCGCCCCCACCGAGGAAGAGCGGGCCCAGCACTACCTGTGGCGGTTCTGGCGCCATCTGGCCCGCGCCGGGCGCGTCACCGTGTTCGACCGCTCGTGGTACGGCCGCGTGCTGGTGGAACGGGTGGAGCGCTTCTGCAGCGAGGAGGCCTGGCGCCGCGCCTATGGCGAGATCAACGCCTTCGAGGAGCAGCTGACCGAGCACGGCATCGTCGTGTGCAAGTTCTGGCTGCACATCACCTCGGAGGAGCAGCTGGCCCGCTTCAACGCCCGCGGCGAGATCGAATACAAGAAGTGGAAGCTGACCGACGAGGACTGGCGCAACCGCGAGAAGTGGGACGTCTACGAGGCCGCGGTCAACGACATGGTCGAAAAGACCTCGACCCGCAACGCGCCCTGGACCCTGGTCGAGGCCAACTCCAAGCCGCTCGCCCGCGTCAAGGTCATCCGCACCGTCGCCGACGCCCTGGAAAAGGCCTTGGAGAAGAAGAAGGGTCGCTGAGCGCGGCTCGAGCGCGCCCGGCCACCGGCGTGGATGCATACTTTGGTTTTAGAAAGGCGCCAACACGGCGCCTTTCGTCACAATTCGTGTTCATACCAAAGTTGACAGATACATAAAATTTTACTCAAATCCCCCCGCAACCGGGACGGCATTTAAACGTCGATAAACGACAGCGACCGTCCGGAGCCCACTCAGGGACGTGTGGCGCAAAGGGATGGGGGTAGGGAGATGCGGATCGCAGCGCGCCTGTGGCTGATCGTGGCCACGGCTCTTGTCGGCATGATCGCGGTGGCCGGCGCCAGCCTGGTCCAGACCAGGAGCGATCTGATGTCCGATCGCGAAATCAAGACCCGGCACATCATCGACGTCGGCACCGGCATCGTCGCCTGGTTCGAGCAGCAGGAACGCGACGGCCGCATGACCCGCGACGACGCCCAGGCGGCGGCGCTGTCGGCCATCGACTCGCTGCGCTACGACGGGGTCGAGTACCTGTGGGTCCACCGCCTGGCCGACACCGTCATGCTGGCCCACCCCAACCGCAAGCTGGTCGGCACCGCGGTCGAGGAGATGAAGGACCCCGACGGGGTCTTCCTGTTCCGTGAGTTCAACGCCACCGTCAACACCAAGGGCGAGGGCTCGGTCACCTACATGTGGCCCAGGCCGGGCGACACCGTGCCGGTGCGCAAGCTGTCCTACGTCAAGGGCTTCGCGCCGTGGGGGTGGGTGATCGGTTCGGGCATCTACGTCGACGACGTCGACGCCGCCTTCCGCGCCCGCGCCCTGATGTTCGGCGCCGCCACCGTGGCCATCATCGCCCTGGTGTGGCTGGTGGCCACCCTGATCGGCCGCGGCATCACCCGGCCCATCGGCGACGTCACCGGCGCCATCGCCCGGCTGACCACCGGCGAGCACGGCATCGAGATCCGCCATGTCGGGCGCGCCGACGAGATCGGCGACCTGGCCCGCGGCCTGCTGGTGTTCCGCGACCACGTGGAGACCGCCGAGCGCCAGGCCGCCGAGCGCGAGCGGGCCCAGGCCGCCCAGCTGGCCCGCCAGCGCGAGGTCGAGCGCCTGGCCGCCGAGTTCGAGCGCAAGGTCGAAAGCGTGGTGCGCTCGGTCACCGTCGCCTCGACCCAGATGCAGGCGACCAGCCAGTCCATGAGCGCCATCGCCGAGCAGACCAGCCGGCAGTCCACCGCTGTGGCCGCCGCCGCCGAACAGGCCGCCGTCAACGTCCAGACCGTCGCCGCCGCCACCGAAGAGCTGCATGCCTCGGAAGGCGAGATCGCCCGCCAGGTCGACCTGTCGTCCAAGATCGCCCGCACCGCGGTCGAGGAAGCCGGCCGCACCGGCGAGATCGTCTCGGGCCTGACCCAGGCCGCCGGCCGCATCGGCGAGGTCGTCCAGCTGATCAACGACATCGCGTCCCAGACCAACCTGCTGGCCTTGAACGCCACCATCGAGGCCGCCCGCGCCGGCGAGGCGGGCAAGGGGTTCGCCGTGGTCGCCAACGAGGTCAAGAACCTGGCCAACCAGACGGCGCGGGCCACCGACGAGATCACCGGCCAGATCGGCGCCGTCCAGGAGGCCGCCCAGGCCGCCGCCGACGCCATCGCCGGCATCGGCCGCATCATCAGCGACATCGACCACACCGCTTCGGCCGTCGCCGTCGCCGTCGAGCAGCAAAGCGCCGCCACCAGCGAGATCGCCCGCAATGTCGAGCAGGCGGCCGCCGGCACGTCGGAAGTGTCGACCAACATCGTCGAGGTCAGCCAGGCGGCCCACACCGCCGGCACCACCGCCTCGGACGTTTTGGCGGCTGCCGGCGAACTGGGCACCCAGGCCGACGCTCTGCGGCGCGAGGTCGAGGCCTTCCTGGCCTCGGTGAAGGCGGCATAGTCCTTCCCCGCATTGACTCGCGCCGCCGGGCAGCTTATACACCCCTCTTCATTTTCGGGATTCCCGTTCGAACCGGAGTACACGTCGTGAAGCGTACTTATCAGCCGAGCAAGCTCGTCCGCGCCCGCCGCCACGGCTTTCGCGCGCGCATGGCCACCGTCGGCGGCCGCAAGGTCATCAACAACCGCCGTGGCAAGGGCCGCAAGCGGCTGTCGGCCTAAGGCCGAAGCCCAAGGGCGATGCCCGTCGGGCTGGCACGACTGAAGAAGCGGGCCGACTTCCTTCGGGTGGCGGCCGTGCGGCGGAAATGGGCGGCGCCGGGGCTGATCCTGCAGGCGGCCCCAGCCAGCGAGCCGACGCCGGACGACACCGTCCGGGTCGGCTTCACCGTTTCCAAGAAGGTCGGCAATGCCGTGACCCGCAACCGGGCCAAGCGACGGCTGCGGGCGGCGGTGGACCGGGTCTTTCCCGACAACGCTCGGGCCGGCCTGGATTACGTGGTCATCGGCCGCCAGGAAACGCCCGCCCGGCCCTGGGACCTGCTGGTGCAGGACCTGAAGCAGGCGCTGAAACGCGTCGGCGGGCTGAAAGAAGCGGACGCGCAAGGAGAGGCATGAGCGCTGCCGGCATGCTGTTGCGCGGCCTGATCCGCGCCTACCAGCTGATCCTCTCGCCGATTCTGCCGGCGAGCTGTCGCTTCGCGCCTTCGTGTTCGGCCTATGCCTTCGAGGCGGTGGGCCGTTTCGGCGCCATCCGCGGCGGCTGGCTGGCCGCCCGCCGCATCTGCCGCTGCCACCCTTGGAACGACGGGGGCTGGGACCCGGTCCCGGACTCGCCTTCCCCCAAATCCGTTTCCCCCCAGTCCCTTTCCCACGCCGACTGCTGCGGCCACCACGCCGCCACCCCGGATAGGATGTCATGACCGAACAGCGCAACCTGATCCTCGCCATCGTGCTTTCCGTGGCGATCATGCTGGGCTTCCAGTACCTGTTCCCGCACAAGCAGGCGGAGCAGCAGCCCCAGCCGCCCGCCGCCGGCGACCAGGCCGCCCAGCCGCAGCCGCAGCCGGTCCAGACCGCCCCCGGCGTGCCCGCCGCCGGCACCACCGCCCAGGCGGCCCAGGCGCTGACCCGTGACGAGGCGCTGGCCCAAAGCCGCCGCATCGCCATCCGCACCCCCAGCCTGCACGGCTCGGTCGCCCTGACCGGCGCGCGCATCGACGACCTGGTGCTGGCCGGCTACCGCGAGGAGCCCGACCCCAAGAGCCCCGAGATCGACCTTCTGTCGCCGACGGGCGCTCCCAATCCCTATTACGCCGAGTTCGGCTGGGTGCCGGTCGACCCGGGCACCAAGGTTCCCGGCCCCGAGGCCGTGTGGACCCCGGCCAAGGCCGGCGCCGAGCTGACCCCCGATTCCCCCGTGGTGCTGACCTGGGACAACGGCGACGGCCTGCGCTTCGTGCGCACCTTCAGCGTCGACAAGGAATACATGTTCGCCGTCACCCAGCGGGTCGAGAACTACGGCACCAAGCCGGTGGTCCTGCACCCGTTCGCCCTGGTGGCGCGCACCGGCACGCCCAAGACCGCCGGCATGTACATCCTGCACGAGGGCCCCTTGGGCGTGTTCGACGGCACGCTGAAGGAGATCAAGTACGACGACCTGAAGAAGGAAGGCTCGCAGCGCTTCAAGACCGAGGGCGGCTGGGCCGGCATCACCGACAAGTACTGGCTGACCGCCCTGGTGCCCCCGGCCAAGACCGAGGTCACCGGCCGCTGGGTCCACCTGCGCACCGACACCAATGACCGCTACCAGGTCGACTACCTGGCGCCGCCGGTCACCGTCGAGCCCGGCAAGGGCCAGGACGCCGACTTCCACCTGTTCGCCGGCGTCAAGAAGGTGGCGCTGCTCGATGCCTACGGCGAGAAGCTGGGCATCGACAAGTTCGCCTATGCCATCGACTTCGGCTGGTTCTGGTTCCTGACCAAGCCGTTCTTCTATCTGCTGCAGATGCTGCACGCGGCAGTCGGCAACATGGGCCTGGCCATCCTTGGCATGACCGTACTGATCAAGCTGGCCATGTTCCCGCTGGCCAACAAGTCCTATGTCGCCATGAGCAAGATGAAGAAGCTGCAGCCGGAAATCGCCAAGCTGCAGGAACGCTTCGGCGACGACAAGATGCGCCAGCAGCAGGAGATGATGGCGCTCTATAAGCGCGAGAAGGTCAATCCGGTGTCGGGCTGCCTGCCCATGCTGGTGCAGATCCCGGTGTTCTTCGCACTCTACAAGGTGCTGTTCGTCACCATCGAGATGCGGCATGCGCCGTTCTACGGCTGGATCCACGACCTGTCGGCCCAGGATCCCTCCAACATCTTCACCCTGTTCGGCCTGATCGCCTGGACGCCGCCCCACTTCATGCACCTGGGCGTGTGGCCGCTGGTGATGGGCGTGACCATGTGGCTGCAGCAGAAGCTGAACCCGGCCCCGGCCGATCCGGTGCAGGCCAAGATGTTCCAGTTCCTGCCCATCATCTTCACCTTCCTGCTGGCCAATTTCGCCTCGGGCCTGGTGATCTACTGGGCGTGGTCCAACACGCTGTCGATCCTGCAGCAGTGGGTGATCATGAAGAAGGCGGGAGCGAAGCCCTGACCGGCACCGGCACCGAAGACGAGGCTGCGGCCGGCCTGATCGAGGCCGGCCGGCTGCTGTTCGCCCGTGAGTGCACCTTCCTGCGCGGCGTCGTCTCGCTGGACGGGCTGCCCGAGTTCGGCCCGTCCGAGGTCGCCTTCGCCGGGCGTTCCAACGTCGGCAAGTCCAGCCTGATCAACGCGCTGACCGGGCGCACCACGCTGGCGCGCACCTCCAACACGCCGGGGCGCACCCAGGAGCTGAACTTCTTCGACCTGGGCGGCCGGCTGATCCTGGTCGACATGCCCGGCTACGGCTTCGCCGAGGCGCCCAAGGACAAGGTCGAGCGCTGGACCCGGCTGATCAAGGGCTACCTGCGCGGCCGCCCAGTGCTGCGCCGGACCATCATGCTGGTCGACGCCCGCCACGGGGTGAAGGACAACGACCGGGTGATGATGAAGCTCTTGGACGAGGCCGCGGTGGTCTACCAGGTGGTGCTGACCAAGGCCGACAAGCTGAAGCCCGCCGAGGTCGAGGCCGTGGCCGAGCGCACGCGGGCCGAACTGGCCAAGCATCCGGCCGCCCATCCGTTGGTGCTGGTCACCAGCTCGGCCAAGGGCACCGGCATTCCAGAGTTGCGCGCCGAACTGACGGCGCTGGCCAATCCCGCCTGACGCCAAGGGAGGCATCCATGAGCGACACCCCCGACATCCTGCATGACCGCGCCGCCTGGCTCGAACGGGCCAAGACCCTGGCCGAGGCGCTGCCCTTCATGCGCCAGTTCAACGACGAGACGCTGGTGGTCAAGTACGGCGGCCACGCCATGGAGTCCGAGGACCTGGCGCGGCTGTTCGCCCAGGACGTGGTGCTGCTCAAGCAGGTCGGCATCAACCCGGTGGTGGTGCACGGCGGCGGCCCGCAGATCGACGCCATGCTCAAGCGCCTGGACATCAAGACCGAGCGGGTCGACGGCCTGCGCTTCACCGACCAGGCCACCGTCGACGTGGTCGAAATGGTGCTGTCAGGCTCCATCAACAAGCAGATCGTCTCTGCCATCAACGAGGCCGGCGGCTTCGCGGTCGGCCTGTCGGGCAAGGACGGCCACCTGATCCGCGCGCGCCGCCTGCGCCGCACCAAGCGCGATCCCGACTCCAACGTCGAGAAGCTGCTGGATCTCGGCTTCGTCGGCGAGCCGGCCGAGATCACGCCGCACATCCTCGACTTCTTCCGCGAGTCCGACATCATCCCGGTGATCGCGCCGGTGGGCATGGGCGGGGCCGGCGAGACCTACAACATCAACGCCGACACCGCGGCCGGCGCCATCGCCGCCGCCATGGGCGCGGCGCGCCTGTTGATGCTGACCGACGTGCCGGGCGTGCTGGACAAGTCGGGCAACCTGATCCCCGAGATGACCGCCTCGCAGGCCCGCGGATACATCGCCGACGGCACCATCTCGGGCGGCATGATCCCCAAGGTCGAGACCTGCCTGGAGGCAGTCGGCCAGGACGTCGAGGCCGCCGTCATCCTCGACGGCCGCGTCCCCCATGCGCTGCTGCTGGAACTGTTCACCCCCCACGGCGTCGGCACGCTGATCAAGGCGGATTGACCCCTTGCCGTCATGCCCGGGCTCGACCCGGGCATCCAAGGGGGGCTGGGACATGGATGGCCGGATCAAGTCCGGCCATGACGATAGAAGTCAGTCAGGAGGATCGGGCCCATGAAAGTCCTGGTAGTCGGTTCCGGTGGCCGCGAGCACGCGTTGTGCTGGAAGCTTTCCCAGTCCCCGCTGCTCACCAAGCTCTACTGCGCGCCCGGCAATGCCGGCATCGCCGCGGTGGCCACCTGCCTGCCCATCGGGGCCGAGGACGTGGACGGGCTGATGCACTTCGCCAAGGCCGAGGCCATCGACCTGGTGGTGGTGGGACCCGAGGCGCCGCTGGTCGCCGGCCTGGCCGACCGCTGCCGCGCCGCCGGCATCCGGGTGTTCGGCCCCTCGGCCGCGGCGGCCGAGATGGAAGGCTCCAAGGGCTTCATGAAGGACGTGGTCGCCAAGGCCGGCGTCCCCACCGCCTGGTACGGCCGCTTCACCGACATCGAGACGGCGAAGGCCTTCATCCGCGCCAAGGGCGCCCCCATCGTGGTCAAGACCGACGGCCTGGCCGCCGGCAAGGGCGTGGTGGTGGCCATGACGCTGGACGAGGCGCTGGCCGCCGTCGACCAGATGATGGGCGACAAGGTCTTCGGTGCCGCCGGCGACGAACTGGTGATCGAGGAGTTCCTCGACGGCGAGGAGGCCAGCTTCTTCGCCCTGTGCGACGGCACCACCGCCATCCCGCTGATCGCAGCCCAAGACCACAAGCGCGTCGGTGACGGCGACACCGGCCCCAACACCGGCGGCATGGGCGCCTATTCGCCGGCGCCGGTGTTCACCAAGGCGCTCGAGGCCGAGGTGATGGAGCGCTGCATCCTGCCCACCATGCGCGCCATGGCCGAGATGGGCCGGCCCTACACCGGCGTGCTGTTCGCCGGGCTGATGATCGGCAGCCACGGGCCCAAGCTGCTGGAATACAACGTCCGCTTCGGCGACCCCGAATGCCAGGTGCTGATGGCCCGGCTCAAATCCGACCTGCTGCCCGTGCTGGTCGCCGCCGCCGAGGGCAAGCTGGCCGGCACCCGGCTGGAATGGTCCGACGACGCCGCCATGGTGGTGGTGATGGCCGCCAAGGGCTATCCGGGCAGTTATCGCAAGAACACGGTGATCGAGGGCCTGGACGAGGCGGCCAAGGTCGAGGGTGCCATCGTGTTGCACGCCGGCACCGGCACCAACGACCACGGCCAAGTCATCGCCACCGGCGGCCGCGTGCTGGGCGTCACCGCCACCGGCCGCGACGTCGCCGAGGCGCAGGCCCGCGCCTATGCCGCCGTCGACCGGATCAACTGGCACGAGGGCTTCTGCCGCCGCGACATCGGCTGGCGGGCGATCGGGCGGCGCTAGGCTTCCGACAGGGTAAGGCAGCCCTGGCGGACGTACTCGGCAATGGCGGCGTCGCGGGTCAGCAACGCCAGCTTGTCGGTGCGCGCCTGGGCGATCAGCATGCGGTCGAAAGGGTCGCGGTGGATGGGCGGCAGTTCCATCAGCGCGCGGCAGTGCTCCGTCATTACCGGCAGCAGTGTGAAGCCGTCCGGCACATCGAACAGGCGCGGGTCGCGCTCGACGCGGTCCAACGCGGCCAGAATGGCGATCTCCCACAGGGAAACGGCACTGAGGTAGAGCCTGGGAGCGGTGGTGAGGATGCGCCGCTCGGGCTCGGTCAGCTTGTCGGGGGCGATGCGGGCCCACAGCAGGATATGGGTGTCGACCAGGACGGCGCGCATCAGCGCGCCTCGAAGTCGGCGACCACGTCCTCGGGCAGGCTGAGGTCGTCGACCAAGCGCAGGCCGGCTAGGTCGCCGAAGCGCGGACCGGTCGGCTTGGCCAGCGGCGTCAGCCGCGCCACCGGGTGGCCGTTGCGGGTGACCACGATCTCCTCGCCGGTCTCGGCGCGGGCGACCAGGGCGGCGAACTCGGCCTTGGCCTGGGCGATGGAAACTTGAACCGGCACTGCCGCCTCCGTGGTCACGATGAGCCTATATGGTCAAGATGGTCAGTTTTCTGGGGTTGCGCAAGCGCCGCCGTTGACTCCCCCGTTCCACCGGGTATGTTCGGCCCGACGTCCGACAAGAAAGGCAAAGCAGTCATGAGCTTCGACGCCATCCGCAACACCATCGAGGCCGCCTGGGAAACCCGCGACCAGATCAATTTCGGCACCAAGGGCGAGGTGCGCGACGCCGTCGAGGCGGCGCTGGACGCCCTGGACGCCGGCAAGGTGCGGGTGGCCGAGAAGGTCGACGGCAAGTGGGTGGTCAACCAGTGGCTGAAGAAGTCGGTGCTGCTGTCGTTCCGCCTGAACGACAACCAGGTGCTGCCCTGCTCGGCCGCCGGCGCGCCCGCCTTCGACAAGGTGCCGCAGAAGTTCGCCGGCTGGGACGAGGCCCGCTTCCGTGACGGCGGCTTCCGCGCCCTGCCGGGCTGCGTGGTGCGCCGCTCGGCCTATATCGCGCCGGGCGCGGTGCTGCTGCCCTGCTTCGTCAACATGGGCGCCTTCGTCGATTCGGGCACCATGGTCGACACCTGGGCCACCGTGGGCTCTTGCGCGCAGATCGGCAAGAACGTGCACATCTCGGGCGGCGCCGGCATCGGCGGCGTGCTGGAACCCCTGCAGGCCGGCCCGGTGATCATCGAGGACAACTGCTTCATCGGCGCCCGCGCCGAAGTCGCCGAGGGCGTCATCGTCGAGGAAGGCGCGGTTCTGTCCATGGGCGTGTTCATCGGCGCCTCGACCAAGATCGTCGACCGCGCCACCGGCGAGGTGTTCATGGGCCGGGTGCCGGCCTATTCGGTGGTGGTGTCGGGCTCGCTGCCCGGCAAGCCGCTGCCCGACGGCACCCCCGGCCCCAGCCTGTACTGCGCCGTTATCGTCAAGCGCGTCGACGAGAAGACCCGCTCCAAGGTGTCCATCAACGAACTGCTGCGTGACTAGAGTGGACCTGACCGATCCCGTCGCCCTGGCCGCCGGGCTGATCGCCTGCCCCAGCGTCACCCCTGACGATGCGGGCGCGATCGGCTTGCTGGCCGGGTGGCTGGAGCGGCTGGGGTTTGCCTGCCACGTGCTCGACTTCGCCACCGGCGGGCCGACCATCCGCAACCTGTACGCCCGCCGAGGGTCGGACGGACCCAACTTCTGCTTCGCCGGCCACACCGACGTGGTGCCGGTGGGCAAGGGCTGGACGGTGGATCCCTTCGCCGGCCAGGTGATCGACGGCCGCCTGTTCGGCCGCGGTGCCGTCGACATGAAGGGCGCCATCGCCTGCTTCGTCGCCGCGGTGGCCCGCTTCGGCGCGCAGAAGGGCTCCATCAGCCTGCTGATCACCGGCGACGAGGAAGGCCCGGCGGTCGATGGCACCATCAAGGTGCTGGACTGGCTGGCCCAGCGGGGCGAGCGGCTGGACGCCTGCCTGGTGGGCGAGCCGACCAGCCCGCGCCGGCTGGGCGAGGCCATGAAGATCGGCCGGCGCGGCTCGCTCAACGCCAAGGTCACCGTATTTGGCAGCCAGGGCCATGCCGCCTATCCCCACCTGGCCGACAACCCCATCCCGCGGGTGGTCGAAATGCTGCGCCGGCTGACCGAGAAGCCGCTGGACACCGGTTCGGACCATTTCGAGGCCTCGACGCTGGCGCCCGTCACCATCGACGTCGGCAACCCGGCCACCAACGTTATCCCCGGCGAGGCCCGCTTCGGCTTCAACATCCGCTTCAACGACCTGCACTCGGGGGCGTCGCTGGAGCGATGGATCCGCTCGGTGCTGGACGGGGTCGGCGGGGCTTATGAACTCAAGGTCGAGGTGTCGGGCGAATCCTTCCTGACCGCGCCCGGCCCGCTGTCGCAGGCGGTGGCCGAAGCGTCGAAGGCGGTGACCGGCCTGGATTGCGAGTTGTCGACCTCGGGCGGCACCTCGGACGCCCGCTTCATCAAGAACGCCTGCCCGGTGGTCGAGTTCGGCCTGGTCGGCCAGACCATGCACAAGGCCGACGAGGCGGTGGCGGTGGCCGATCTCGAGGCCCTGACCGCCATCTACCAGGGCGTGCTGGGCCGCCTGGTGGGGCCGTGACCGCCACCAGCCACATCGCCGCCGGGGTCTACGGCGCCTGGCGCCTGGCGCGCCGCGATCCGTCGGGCCTGGCCTGGATCGACGGCAGCGTCCAGGGCTTCTGGACCTCGTTCTGGGCCGCGGCGCTGGTGGCGCCGGGCTTCTTCGCCCTGCAGGCCCTGGCCGGCTCGTTCGACGACGGACTGGCCCGCCCGTTGCTGGTCCAGCTGATCGGCTACGTCATCGGCTGGACCGCCTTTCCGCTGGCCATGGCCCATATCTCCGAGGGACTGGGCAAGTGGGGCAACTACACCCGCTACATCGCCGCCTACAACTGGTCGGCGGTGGTCCAGATGGGGGCATTCCTGCCGGTGGCGGTGCTGGCGCACCTGTTTCCCGGCAGCGGCACCGCCATGCTGGACATGTCGGTCACCGTGGTCCTGCTGGTCTACCAGGCCTATGTCGCCCACGTCGCCCTGGGGGTGGGACCGGGCACCGCCGCCGGCATCGTGGTGCTGGACGTGCTGATGGGCGGGCTGGTGCAGATGGCCACCGACCGCCTGATCGGCTAGGGCATTCTTCCGCGCGCTTCCACACGGGCGGCGAATGGGAGAAAGATCGAGGCCGTCGCCAACCGGAGTTCCCGCCCATGCGCCTGCAGCTCGCCACCTGGCCCGAGGTCGAAGCCTATCTTGCCCGTTCGGCGAACGTCATCCTGCCCGTCGGCTCGACCGAGCAGCACGGCCCCAACGGCCTGATCGGCACCGACGCCATCTGCGCCGAGGCGGTGGCCTGGCGGGTGGGCGAGCGGCTGGACACCATGGTCGGCCCGACCATCGGCATCGGCATGGCCCAGCACCACATGGCCTTTCCCGGCTCCATGACCTTCAAGCCGTCGACCCTGCTCGCGGTGATGCGCGACTGCCTGCTGTCGCTCGCCCGCCACGGCTTCGAGCGGGTGCTGGTGATCAATGGCCACGGTGGCAACACCCCCACCCTGCTGGCCTCGTTCGCCGAGGCGCAGATGGAACTGGACGCCATGGCCGGCATGATCCAGGAGAACGGCGGCCACCGCCCGCCCCTGCGCTGCCGGGTGATCAATTGGTGGGAAACGCCCGAGGTCGACCGCCTGTCGACCGAGCTGTTCGGCGACGCGGTAGGCTCGCACGCCACGCCGCCTGAGGTGGCGCTGACCCTGGCCCTGCACCCCGACCGCCTCGACCAGCGCCCGCTGGACCCGCCGGTGGCCCCGCGCGCCAACTTCCACGGCGCGTCCGACTTCCGCGCCCGGTTCCCCGACGGCCGCATCGGCTCGAACCCGACCCTGGCCACCCCGGAAAGCGGCCGGCGCATCCTGGACGCCGCCGTAACCGAGCTCTCCGCCATGGCGGAGAGCTTCTTCAACGCGGGGTGATGCGACTACCCCGCCAGCACCCGCAGCGCCTCGGCGTGGACGCGGGTGTCGCCGGCGGCGCAGACGCGGCCGTCGGACTGAAGGGTCAGCGGCTGGCCGGACCAGTCGGTGCACAGACCGCCGGCACCCTCGATGACCGGGGCCAGGGCGCAGTAGTCGTAGGGTTTCAGCCCCGCCTCGACCACCAGGTCGACGAAGCCGGTGGCCACCAGCGCATAGGCATAGCAGTCGCAGCCGTAGCGCGGCTGCTTGACGCGGACCCGCACCCGCTCCCACGCCGGCAGGGTGGTTTCGCAGAAATGCTCGGGCCCGGTGGTGTAGGCATAGGCGTGCGCCAGGTCGGGGCAGGCGCGCACCTGCACCGGCTTGCCGTTCAGCGTGGTCGGCCGGCCGGCGGCGCCCAGCCAGCGTTCGCCCGTGATGGCCTGGTCGATGACGCCCAGGATCGGCCGGCCGTGGCGGGCCAGGGCGATCAGGGTGCCGAAGGACGGCTTGCCGGTGATGAAGGCCTTGGTGCCGTCGATGGGGTCGAGCACCCATACGAACTCGGCGTCGCAGTTCTCGCGCCCGTGCTCCTCGCCCAGGATGCCGTGGCCGGGGAAGGCGGCGCGGATCAGCTCGCGCATGGCCGCTTCGACCTCGCGGTCGGCGATGGTCACCGGGCTGGCGTCGTCCTTGTCGTCGACGGCGACGGGGGTGCGGAAGTACTTGCGGATCACCGGGCGGGCGGCCTCGGCCAGGCGCTCGGCCAGCGCGATGAATTCGGACGGGCAGGACAGAAGGTCGGTCATGGCCGGAAGTGTCGCCCGAAACGGCGGCCAAGAATAGCCCCCCATGCAGGCGGCACCCGGGTCACCCCAATTGACAGTACCGCGCCCGGTGCCGATACTCGCGCCCCATGACCGAAGCCGCAAATTCCATCGCCTTCCAGGGCGCGCCCGGCGCCTATTCGCACCTGGCCTGCCGCAATGCCTTCCCGGGCATGACGCCGCTGCCCTGCCAGACCTTCGAGGACGCCTTCGCCGCCGTGCGCGAGGGTCGCGCCCGCTATGCCATGATCCCCATCGACAATTCGGTGGCCGGGCGGGTGGCCGACGTCCACCACCTGATGCCCTATTCGGGCCTGCACATCATCGCCGAGCATTTCGAGCGCATCTGCCACCATCTGCTGGGCGTCCCCGGCGCCACCGTCGAAGGCCTGAAGACAGTCAAGAGCCATGTGCACGCGCTCGGCCAGTGCCGCAACCTGATCCGCCAGCTGGGCGTCTCCGCGGTCATCGGCCACGACACCGCCGGCTGCGCCAAGGAAATCGCCGAGGCCGGCGACCCCACCGTGGGCGCCATCGCCTCGGAGCTGTGCACCGAGGCCTACGGCTTGGTGTCGCTGAAGGCCAACATCGAGGACGCCGAGCACAACACCACCCGCTTCGTGGTGATGGCCCGCGAATCCATCGAGCCCAACCCCAACCAGCCCTGCGTCACCACCTTCGTCTTCCGGGTGCGCAACCGGCCGGCGGCGCTGTACAAGGCCATGGGCGGCTTCGCCACCAACGGCGTCAACATCACCAAGCTGGAAAGCTACCTGGTCGGCGGCGAATTCGTCGCCGCCCAGTTCTACGTGGACGTCGAGGGCCACCCCACCCAGCGCAACCTGCGCCTGGCGCTGGAGGAACTCGACTTCTTCAGCCACGAGGTCCGCATCCTGGGCGTCTATCCCCAGGCGCCCTTCCGCCAGGGCCAGAAGCTGCCGGCAGAGTAAGGGGTCAGCCCCCGCACACCTTCAGCACCGTGTCCACCGCCGCCTTCAGGGTGGCGGCCGCGTCGGTGCCATCGCCGGGGGGCAGGCCCAGCAAGGCGCGGGTATAGGCGTCCGAGCGCAGCATGCCGATGAACTGGTCGGTGACCCGACTGGGGTCATCGACGCGCAGCAAGCCGCGCCGGTTCAAATCTTCCAGCACCGCGACGATGTTGGCGCGGCCGCGCCCCGGCCCGGTCTCGTAGAAGGCACGCGCCAGGTCGGGATGGCGGGCGGCCTCGGCCACCACCACCCGGTACAGCGCCAAAGCCTCGGGGCTCAGCATCAGGTCGATCAGGCGCTGGCCCAGCAGGGTCAGGGCGGTGCGCGCGTCGCCCATGTCCTCGGGCGGGGCAAACGCGTAGGACTGCTCGCAGCGGCGCTGCATGACCGCCGCGAACAGGCGGTCCTTGGTCTCGAAATGGGCGTAGATGGTGGCCTTGGACACGCCGGCGCGGGTGGCGACGGCATCCATGCTGGCGGCAGCGTAGCCGGTTTCCAGGAACACGCCCTGGGCAGCGTCGAGGATCGCCTCGCGCTTGGCCGTCGATCGCGCTCCGCCGCGGCAGGGTTTCGCCATGGTCACCTCCATGGCGGAGAAAACTAAACCAGACGGTTCAGTTTCGGAAGCCGAAAATCAGACCAGTCCGGCCAGCACGTCGTCCATGCGCCGGGGATCGATCTCGGTCAGCCGCGGCCCGTCGGTCCACACAAGGGCACAGCGCACGGCGCGGCCGGGGTAGATGCAGGCCAGCGCCAGCCGGTAGGCGGCCATCTGGCGCACGTACAGCTCGGGGACGGCTTCGTCGTCGGCGGGCGGACGGCGGCTGGTCTTGTAGTCGACCACCAGCACCTCGGTCGGCGTCACCACCAGCCGGTCGACGACGCCCGAGACGACCCGCTCGCCGACCAGGCCCGCCACCGGCACCTCGGCCCGGCTGCCCGGGGCGAACAGGGCGGCGAAGCGGGGGTGGTCCAGCAGGTCCGAGACCTCGTTGGCGATCTGCAGGCGCTGTTCGGTGTCCAGCCCCCAGGCCGGACGGCCGAGGAAGCGCAGCATGGCCGCGGCGCGCTTGTCGCGCGGCAGGTCGGGCAGGGTCTGCAGCAGGCGGTGGATCAGTTGGCCGCGGCGGAAGCGCGCGGCGCCGTCGTCGCCGGCCAAGGGCGAGCGCACCGGCGGCTCCTCGCCGTCGGGGCGCGACGGGGCCAGCGGCCTGGGCGGCACCGGTTCGGGGTCGGGGGCGGCGGATGCCCATTCGGGCAGCCCGGCTGCCGGGGCAGCGGGGCGCGCGTCGGCGGCGTTGACCTCGGGCGGCACGGTCTGCGGACAGGCCAGGCGCAGCACTTCGGCGCCGTCGGTCTCGCCCTCGGCGGCCAGGAAGGGGTCCTCGACCGCAGCCGCGGTCGGCTCGAGGGCGGCGCGGACCAAGTTGTACCAGCATCCGGCCGGCGGACCCTTGCGCGTCTGCCAGCCGCACACCACCAGCCGATCCTCGGCGCGGGTCATGGCCACATAGAGCAGGCGGCGGTATTCGCGTTCGCGTGCCAGCTTGGCGTCGTCCAGGCCCTGGCGGCAGACGGCGTCGGCGACGTCGGCGCCCAGCGGCCACAGCAGCAGTTCGTCGTCGCCCTCCCCCATCCACAGCAGGCGCCGGCCCCTGGTCGGCATCTGCAGGGTATCGGGCAGGAACACCACCGGCGCCTGCAGCCCCTTCGAGCCGTGCACCGTCATGATGCGTACCGCGTCGCGGCCGCCCTGTTCCAGGTCGCGCTTGATCTCGACCGCGCCGGTTTCCAGCCAGCGCAGGAAGCCTTGCAGCGACGGCGGATGGGCGCGTTCGTAGGCCAGCGAAAGCGCCATGAACTCGTCGATGGGATCCTCGGCCTCCAGCCCCAGCCGGGCCAGCAGCCGCCGGCGCCCACCGAGCGGCCCCAGCACGCGGGCGAACAGGGCGTGCGGCCCCAGCCGGTCGGCCACCGCCAGCAGGTCGGCGAGCCGGTTGTAGGCAATCTCGAAATCCGGGTCGACCAGCATGCGCTTCTTCAGCGTCTCCCACAGGCCAGTCTTGCCGCGGCCAAAGGCCAGGGTGAACAGCTGGTCCTCGGACAGCCCCACCAGCGGGCCCT
>JBLNBU010000238.1:0-25012 GCA_050260215.1 Actinomycetota bacterium | reverse complement strand
CGCCAGCCAGGTACGGATGTTCTCCTCCTGCACCGGCAGGTCGACCAGCACCAGGCGCTCGGGCTCCAGCGTCAGCAGCCGTCGCGTGTCCAGGCCGTCGCGGGGGCCGATCTCCAGGATGGTCCGGGGCTTCTCGCCGCCCAGCCGTTCCACCAGTTCGTCGAACAGAAGGACGCGATAGTCGTTCTTCAATCCTCGCAGTCGGCGGAGGATATCGGTCAGCTTCATTCACGGCTCCACTAGGCGGGCGCCCGGCGCGCCGGGCGGCAGGATAGCGGCAGCCGCGGCCGGCGACAATACGCTTGCGAGGCCTGGGAGGCGTCGCTATTGTTCGGCAACCTTGTTCGATTCGATGCGATTTCTTGCGGAATGCATCGCCGATCTTTTTCCTCACGTCCTGCATTGTGATCGGCGCGCCGCCCGGCGGGCTTCCGATCCCCCTTTGCCTGTTGAACCGTCAACCCGAGGTCGCCCGTGATCCGCCACCGTATCGCTTCCGCCGTCGCCCGTGCCCGCACATGGACGCTCGCCGCCCGGCGCGAGGCCAAGATTGCGCTGCCCCGCAAGCGGGCCATGGCGGTGTTGGCCGAACTGGGCAACGGACGCCCCCCGCTGGTCGACGGGCCGGTGCTGGTCGACGGCAGCTTCGACAATTCCCTCTACTGGGCGCGGATCGGGCTGGTTCGCGGCGCGCTCGGCCTCAATCGTCCCGATGCCGACCTGACGGGGCTGTTGGGCGCCGTCCGGCAGAAGCAGGTGTCGCGCATTTTCGGCCAGCTGGGCATCCGCGGGGTGATCCGGCACGAATCCCTGATGCCGGACGAGGCCGAGGTCGCCGATCTGGCGGCCGACCTGCTTCGCGGCACGTCTTCGCCGGAAGACGTGCTGGAATGGAAGCTGCCGTTCGATTATCCGGCCTGCTATGTCTACGACAACATCATCAAGCGCCAGCGCCGCGGGTCGGTCGACCTGCGCGACGCCAACCTGCCCGCCGCCCTGCGCCACAGCCTGCGCTGCATCCTCGCCGCCGACCGCCTGGTCGGCAGTAAGCCGTGGTCGATGATGCTGCTCAGCCATGCCATCAATGCCCTGGACGGCCCCATCGCCTGGCGGGCGGCGCAAAAGGGGATCCCGGTGATGGTGGTGTTCGGGATGTACGGCCTTCTGGGCATGGTCAAGATCGGGGTGCCCAACTGGTTCGACATCATGCGCCGCGCCGTGCCGGAGGAACTGGACGCCATGCCGGCGGCGCAGGCGGAGGCGCTGGCTGCGGTCGGCCGGCGCTATGTGCAGTTGCGCCAGCAGGGCTCGACGGTGGACCTGGCCGCCCGCTTCGCCTACGGCAAGGAGACCGGCACCACCGACCGGGCGGAAATCGCGGCGCAGTTCGGCTGGGATCCCAAGAAGCCCATCGTCGGGGTGTTCTCCAGCTGCTTCTTCGACTATCCGCACTGCTTCAACATGTCGAACTTCCGCGACTTCATCGACTGGCTTGAGGTGACGTTGACGGTGGCGCGCGAGGTTCCCGACGTCCAGTGGCTGGTCCGCGCCCACCCCGCCGAGCAATGGTACGGCGGCGAATGCCTGGCCGAGCGCTTTCCGGCATGGGAGGCCCCCAACGTCCGCCTGGCCCTGCCCGGGTGGAACGGCGCCGCGGTCCAGGCCAGCGTCGATGCCCTGATCACCATGCACGGCACCGTCGGGGTCGAGGCGCCGCTGAACGGCATGCCGGTGATGGTGGCCGATCGCGGCTGGTATCACGACATCGGCTTCGTCTATGCGCCGGAAAGCCGCCAGGCCTATATGGACGCGCTGCGCCGGCGCTGGTGGGAGGGCTTGATGACGCCGGCGGTCGATCGCCGGGCCCACCTGTTCGCGGGAATGCACTTCGGCGGACCCGACTGGCAGCGGGGGTTCGTGCTGCCCGACGATGCGGAAAAGGACGACGCCTACAAGCACATGCCCCGTCTGTTCACCAAGTACCGGGACGTGGTCGAACGCGAAATGGACGAGATCGTCGCCTGGCACCAGTCCGGCCAGTCCTACTACCACCCGTTCAAGATGATGCGTGCCGAAGGCTTCGTGCCTTCGAACATCGCACGGGACTAGCCGGTAAGCCGCCTGGCCAGCCTGAGCAGTTGCCGCGGAGCCCGGCCGCGCAAGGCCGCCCGTGCCGCCAAGGCGGCGGCGCGACGGCGAAGGGAGGGCGGCAGCTGCGCCAGCCGGTCGACCAATGCAGCCGCTACGTCCGCCCATACGGCCGGCGTGTCGGCGAAGGCGCGGACCCGGGCGCCGCAACGGTCCAGGGCCTGCCCGACGGCATCGGCCTCGGCGGGGCGGATGCGGGCACACATCAGGTGCTGCAGGCCATGGCGCTCGGCCGCCGTCGAGTCGGGGAAGGCGCGGGCAAGGGCGCGGTCGCTGACGATGCGGCCGGTCTCGAATTGCTCTTCGAAATGGCGGCTGGACACCGAGTCCGGATGGACCCGGTACAGCAGCAGGTCCTCGTCCAGGTTCAGGAAACGTGCCCCGGCAGCGGCGCAGCGATCCCACAGTTCGTAGTCCTGGCCCCTGGGGAAGCGCTCGTCATAGCCCCCCATCCGCACCAGCAGCTCGCGGCGGACCATGACGGCGGGATGGGCACCAAAGGCGTTGGTGAACAGGCAGCGCCAGGCGCGGAGTTCGGCCGCGGGTTCGGCGACGCTCCATTCGCGTCCGCTGGCCTCGTCGCGCATGCGGCAGCCGCAGAAGCACACGTCGGCCCGCGCCGCCTCCATGGCCGCAAGCTGGCGGGCGAAGCGGCCGGGCAGGCAAAGATCGTCGGCATCCATGCGCGCCACCACCGCACCCGTCGCGGCGGCCAAGCCGCGGTTCAGGCTGGCGGGCAAGCCGATGCCGGTGTCGCTGGTCAGCACCGTGACCCGGGCGTCGGTGCAGGCTTCCAGCAGGGCTGCGGTGCCGTCGCGCGAACCGTCGTCGACGACGATGACTTCGAACGACGGGCCCGTCTGGGTCAGGATGCTGTCCAGCGCCGCAGCCAGATGGCCGGCTCCGTCCCTGACAGCCATCACCACGCTGAGCTGCACCATGGCGTGTCACCCACGAGCCGCTAGAGGGCCGCCTCTTTGCGGTCGCAGGACACCAGGCAGCGCGTTCCCTGATTGATGTCTTGCACGTCCACCACGTCGAAGCGCCGGGCCAGGGCCGTCAGTACCGCCTCGCGGGTCAGGTCGGCAAACAGGTCCTCGCGGCCGCGGGCTATGCGGCGGAACATGGGGTCTTCGGGCAAGACGATCTCGAGCACCAGGCGGCGGCGGGTCAGGCGCGCCGCCAGGTCGACCACCGCCCGCAGCGGCAGCCCGGCGCTGACCATCAGGTGGTGGATGACGGCCAGCATCAACACGCCGTCGAAGCCGCCCACCGAGTCGCAGCGATCCAGGAAGCTTGGGAACTGGGCATTGAGGAAGCCGGTGCCGGGCGTCGGCTGGGAGACGTCGACCACCAGCGGCAGGATGTCGAGCCCCTGCTCGGCCGCGCGGGCCCACAGCCGGCCGACCACCGCGGCGTCGCTGTCGACGGCCACCACGCTGCAGCCACGGGCGGCGGCCGCCAGGCTGAATTCACCGGTGTTGCAGCCGACGTCCAAAAGGGTCGAGACCCCGTCCAGGGCGCGTTCGACGAAGGTCGCCTTGGCCTCGAGGTCGGCATCGCCATAGGTGCGCTCGTCGACGTAGCCGGTCCAGGCCGAGGTCGACTGGCGCGGGGTGAGGCCGTCGAGCAGGCGCCCCAGCCGGCCCATCAGGTGGTCCAGGATGAAGCGGGCCTTCGGCGGATCGGTGTCGCGCGACGCGTACAACGCCTGGCCCTGCCGGTCGGCCTTGCCGCCGAACAGGGTGGGCAGGGCGACCAGGCGCAGGGCCGGTCCGCGCAGCGCCCGCAGCGGCCCCAGGATGCCGAAGGCATCCGCCGGCTCGATGCCGTCGGGGCGCGACAAGAACAGCTCGCGCGGGCCAAGGCCGGTGTCGCGCTCAAGCAGCAGCGGCAGCAGGAAGCTGCGCAGGAACTGCCCTTCGGCCATCCACAGGGGATCGCCGGGCCGCCGCGCCTCGATCGAGGTGACGTCGACGAACACCGGCTTGGGGCCGCGGAACAGGACGTTGAACGGGGTGGCGTCCTTGAGGCCGTAGCCGTGGGCCAGCAGGGTGCGGGCGAGGTCGAGGGTCAGGCGTCCCGCGGCGTGCAGCATGGCTGCCGGCCATTCGTAGGCAAAGGACGGGAACGCCACGCGGTCGTGGCGGAAGCAGGCGTATTCCCCGGCCGGTATGGCATTGCCGCCCAGCGCCTGGTCCAGCTCGTCCACGGGGCATGGCCGGGTGCCGATCAGGCGGCCGTCGGCGACGAAGCCCTGGACGCCGCCCGTGGCCAGCACGCCCTGCAGCTCGGCCGCCACCTGGGCGTCGACGACGCGAAACACGCCTTGCGGCAGGACGAAGGTGGTGGCGGAAGGATCGCGGAAGGATCTGGCCGAAAATGCCAATCCGCGGTCGGCTTGCCTCATTTCGCGGCCTGGTCGTCCTGGGGCGACTTGCCGGCGGAGCGGCTGAACAGTCCGCGGAGCTTGGCCCATGCCGTGCGCAAATAGAACAGGCCGCCGACCGCCGCCGCGCCGAGAATTTGCAGCAGCAAGGTGCCCGAGCCGGGGTCCACGTAGGCATGTGCAGACGGCGCCAGCAACACGGCGGCGGCAAGGACGGCGCAGAAAAGCTGCAGGCGAGGCATCAGCGACTCCCGAGTGGTGGCCTTGATTACCATGACGGGATGCGGACTGTCCACTTCAGGGGGGCGTCACGGCTGGGTCAGCAGCGCTTCGATCTCGGCCGGCGCGGCGGGCGTGGAAGCAAGCAGCCGTTCGAGGACCCGGTGGCCCGAACGCGACAGGTCGACCGGCGCCGAAACCGTCCGTCCCTCGGCCATCCCGCCCAGGTGGACGATGAACGGCACCCGTGGATCGAAGATGCCGTCGAACTTCTCGGACTTGCGCCAGTTGTGGTCGGTCATGAACACCACGTCGGTCATGGGCGCAAGCGGCGACGATTCGAGCTTGTGCATCAGCCGGCCGATGACCCGGTCCACGTATTCCAGCTGGTCGACGTAGCGGTTCTTGTCGAAGGTCGCCTGGATGTAGCGGTCGTTCTGCCTGTCCCAGAAATAGGGCACATGGGGCGTCAGCAGGTGGCAGAACACGAACTGCACCCGGTCGTCGACGATGCGCCGCTCCAGCTGGTCCAGCAAGGTCTCGACCTGGGCTTGGCCGGGCGACGGATAGTCGGCAGGATAGCCGGGCAGCTCGCCCAGCTTGGGGGCCAGGTAACGCACGCCGGGGAAGTACTTGAACGACGCCGCCAGCACTCCCGGGACACGGTCGAGCACTGTCGCCGACCCCACCACGCCCTGTCCCCAGCAGTCGGCGATGCTGCGGTCGAACATGCTGCAATAGGGGTGGAAGGGATTGGAAACCAGCGCCACCGAGCGGCCGTTGCGGGCGGCGGTGTCGAACAGGGTGGTCTGCTGGTCGAAGGGAACCGGCGTCCCGCCCTTCTCGGCGATCATCAGCCGGGTCGGGCCTTCGACGGTGGACTCGACGATCCGGCGCCCGGTCAGCAGGCTGGGAAGCGCCACCAGGGTGTGCGCACCCGGACGCTGCGCGTTGGTCACGAACAGCGACTCTTGGCGCAGCCGCTCGATGTTGGGCAGGCGCAGGTGGAGCTGCGGCGCCTCGAAGGTCAGGCGGTAGTCCCACTCGTCGAACAGCACCACCACCAGCCGGCGCCCCCCGGTGGCATGGGCGGGCGGCGGGTTGTAGTGCCGGGCGAACGGGCTGCCGCCCGGGGGCACCAGCTTGACGTTGCCGACCGCCACGTCGACCAGCAGCATCGCGCCGACCGCCGCGCCCGCCGCGGCCACCAGCGACCGCGCCGCGGCGCCCCTGCCGCCCGGTGCCAGGACGATCAGCGCGGCGACGGCGAACAGGGCGGCACCCGCGGTCGCCGTCACGCGCCCGATATCGTCGCCAAGGTAGTTGCGGGCGAGGTTGGCCGTGATCACCAGCGCCACGAAGGCGAAGGCGCGAAGCACCCAGGCGGCGCGCCGCTGCACCAGCAGGCCCAGGCCGGTCAGCGCCGCCATCACGGCCGTGGCGGCATTGTAGTCGAGATACCCGTAGCCTTCGAACGAGTGGTAGTAGTTCGAGATGAAGGTCGGCTCGAGCGGGGT
Organism: Actinomycetota bacterium; assembly: GCA_050260215.1. Taxonomy (GTDB): domain Bacteria; phylum Pseudomonadota; class Alphaproteobacteria; order Rhodospirillales; family Magnetospirillaceae; genus JBLNBU01. The sequence continues at coordinate 18,739 of JBLNBU010000238.1, read as the reverse complement.
GGTCGTATAGACGCCGTCCAGGGCGGACCGCAGATGGAAGGCCTCGACAAAGAACGGCAGCATCAGCAGCGCCGCGATGCTGAACGACCACAGAAGGGGCTTGGGCTCGCGGTTCACGTCAGCACCTGACCAGTTTCCTGGCGAAGCGGCCGAGGCGTGCCGCTGCGGCCCGCAGGCCGCGGGTGCGGAACTCGTCGGCGACGCCCCGGACGCGCTGGCGCCACACCAGCCGGCGCCGCTTGGCCCGGTTCAGCGCGTCCACCTCGGCCAGCATGTCGCGCATCAGCAGGCGGAAGCGGTCCTTGGGGATGTGGATGGTGAAGCAGTTCTCGGGGCTTTGGTGGTTGTACAGCGCCACGTCGTAGCCGTCGTCGACGAAGCCCCGGTCCTTGAGAAAGGCGAAGGTGTCGGTGGCCGGATAGGGCGTGAAGATCGAGAACAGGATCTCGTCGGAGCGGATGGTGCGTATCGCCTGGCGGGTGTCGGCCAGGGTGGCCTCGGTCTCTTCGGGGAAGCCGGCCATGAAGAAGGTCTGCACGGTGATGCCGGCCTCGGAGATCAGGCGGGCCGCCTCGCAGGCCTGGCCGATGGTGATGTTCTTGTGGATGCGCCGCAGCATCTCGTCGTTGCCCGATTCGACCCCGATCTGGATCAGGGTGCAGCCGGCGCGCTTCATCCAGCCCACCGTCTCGGCATCGACGATGTTGACGGTGGTCTCACAGCTCCAGGTCAGGCCGGGCAGCTCGGCGGCGATGCCGTCGCACAGGTCCTTGATGTGCGCACGCTTGATGCCGAAGGTGTCGTCGTCGAAGTGGACGTGGCCGACGCCCAGCGCGCGCAGCGCCTTCAGCTCGGCGATGACGTTGGCGGCCGAGCGGTAGCGGACCTTGCGCGACCAGATGTTGCGCGAGCCGCAGAACTCGCAGCCGTAGGGGCAGCCGCGGGTGGCGAAGACGAAGCGGAAGGCGCCCGGCGGGTACTTGTCGAAGTCTTTCAGCGCCGCCGGCGCCGAGCTGTGCGGGAACGGCAGGGTGTCGAGCTCGGGCAGGTTGGTGCGTGGCGGCGTGTGCACCGGCCGCCCGCCCTCGCCGCGATGGACGATGCCGGCGACCCTGGACACGTCGCCGTCGGTTTCGTAGGCCTTCAGCAGCTCGACCAGGGTCTGTTCGCCCTCGCCGACGGCGACCACGTCGATGTCGGGGCAGTCGAGCAGTTGTCCACGCGCCATCGAGGCGTGCGGCCCGCCCACCACCACCGGGACGTCTGGCCGCCACTGCTTGACCATGCGGGCGACGATGCGGACCGAGGCGAAGTTCTGGGTCTTGGCGCTGATGCCGACCACACCGGGGGCGAAGTCGCGGATGGCTGCGTCCACCTCGGCCCACAGCGGCTGCGACGACGGATCGCGCAGCGAGGCGATGTAGGATTCGTACCCGGCGCCGGCCATGTGGGCCAGCGAGATGGCCTCGTTGTCGGGATTGAAGTCGGCGTTGTAGGCCTGCACCGCCCAGTCGGTGTCGCGCAGCGCCACCGCGGCCAGATAGCCCAGCCCCAGCGGGTATTTGACCAGGGCGAAGGTGTTCTTGTAGAGCCGGTAGAACGGCGGCTCGATCAGCAGCAGCTTTTTGGCCGGCGTGCTCATCCCGCGAACCGCCGGGGCGGATTGCGCTCGACCACCAGCGAGAAGAACAGCTCGGCCTCCTCCTGCTTGCCGTCGCCGCCGTGCCCCAGCGACGGGTGCACCCGCAGGCCGTACCAGCCGCGCTTGCGGTTGTAGACGTCGAGCAGGCGCCAGGCGTGGTCGGCGAAGCGGTTGATGTGGTCGTACTGGTTCTGCACCAGGAACAGCGGCGGCAGGTCGGCCTGTGCCTCGGCCATGGCGACCAGGTCGGGCGGCCCGCCGGCCTCGCCGCCAAGGGCGCGGTAGGGGTTGTTGCGGTTGTCGGTACCGAAGTCGGTGACCTTGGCCGCCAGGTCGACCTGCGGGCACATGGAATAGACGCCGGCGGCGCCGAACTTGATGCCGTGCCACAGGCTGGCGAAGCCGCCCATGGAGGCGCCGGTGCAGAACCACGGCTTGGCCGGGTCGCGGCGGCTGGCGATCAGCACCTGGACCATCTCCTCGACGAAGGGCACCCCCTTCTCGCCCCAGAACCAGCTGCCCTGGCGCTTCAGGCCGAAGGTGTCCCAGGGGGCCAGCAGGTCGAAGTCGTCCCAGGGCCGCACCGGCCCCATGTGCAGGAAGGCGTCGTGGCCGTGGAACAGCACGACCAGGCCCTTGGACTGCCGCCGCGCCGGGCGGAAGGCGTAGCGCAGGATGCGCCCGCCATGCTCGAACACCTCGGGATAGGTCGCCTCGACCTGCGAGGCGTCGAACACCAGCGAGGTGGCGCGGATCTGCTGGCGCTCCTGCTCGTGGATGGCGTCGGTGCTGGTGGCGAACAGGCCCGCCTTGTTGACGCGGGAAAGCGGCAGCATCTCGCGCGGGTCGACCACCCGGCTGCGCACCGCCTGCCGGACTGCCTCGCGCCAGCCGACGGCGCGGACCTTGCGGATCAGGCGGGTGGCGAGCGGCATTCCGATCACGGCTTGGCGGCCACCGCGTTGCCGACGATCAGCAGGTCCATGTCGGCGTTGAGGAAGGTGCGCACCGCATCCTCGGGCGTCTCGACGATGGGCTCGCCCTTGTCGTTGAAGCTGGTGTTCAGCACCACGGCGACCCCGGTCAACGCGGCGAAGCGGGTGATGACCTTGTGGAAGTGCGGGTTGCGCTCGGCGTCGACCACCTGGACGCGGGCGGTGTTGTCGACGTGGACGGTGGCCGGCGCCTGCTCGGCGGCCAGCGGCGTCGCCTCGACGGTGAAGGTCATCATCGACAGGTCGGCGACGCCCTCGGGGAAGACGAAATAGTCGTGGGCCCTCTCGGCGGCCACCGCCGGGGCGAAGGGGCGGAACCACTCGCGGTGCTTGACCCTGGCGTTGATGATGTCCTTCATCTCGGCCTTGCGCGGGTCGGCCAGGATCGAGCGGTGGCCGAGCGCGCGCGCGCCCAGTTCCGAGCGGCCCTGCACCCAGCCGACGATCTTGCCCTGGGCCAGGGCGGCGGCGGCCTCGCCGTGCGGGTCGGCGACCAGGCGCGGCGACAGGCCGGCCTTCTTCATGGCCTTGACCGCGCGGGCATCGTCATAGGCGCCGCCATAGAACACGTGGCGCAGGGTGAACAGGCGCGGCAGTCCCAGGGTATCGTGGACGTAGGACAGCGCCGCGCCCAGCGCGATGCCGCGGTCGGACGCCATGGGCAGGGCGAAGATGCGGTCGAACCGGCCCGAGCGCAGCAGGGCGCCGTTGGCCGAGGAATTCATCGACACGCCGCCCGACAGCACCAGGTTGCGGGCGCCGGTGCGCTCGGCGCCCCAGGCGCACAGGCGGGCCAGCATCTCTTCCAGCACCTTCTGGATGGAGGCGGCGAGGTCGTAGTGCTCCTCGGTCAGCGGCTCGGGGTCGATGCGGCGCGGGCCCAACTCGTCCAGGAACTCGTTGGTCAGCATCTGGGTGTTGAGATAGCCGCCCTCGACCGCCAGGTCGGAGGCCGGGCACTGCAGGTCGGGGGCCAGCACGACGTGGCCGTCGGCATCGACGCCCAGGCGCTTCATGTAGTCGTCGAACAGGGTCGGCTTGCCATAGGGCGCCAGGCCCTGGGTCTTGCCCTCGGCCCCATAGCCGCCCAGGCCCAGGTGGAAGGTGGCGCGCAGGTATTCCAGGCCGAACGAGTTGCGGTCGTCGGTGCGCGACAGTTCCTCGAGGCGGTTGCCGCGGCCCATGGCGACCAGGGCGCTGGCGCCGTCGCCGAAGCCGTCCAGCGACACCACCAGCGCCTCGTCCAGGCCCGAGGCGTAGAAGGCGCCGGCCGCATGGGCGCGGTGGTGGTCCACATCGGCGAAGGCGGCCTTGGGGAACAGCTTGCGGAACCGGGCCTTGCACGGGAAATCGTCGGTGTGGCCGAACACCACCGCCTCGATGTGCTTGGGCTTGACCCCCAAGTCGGCGCAGCAGCGCTCGATGGGAACCATCAGGTCTTCGTCGGGCTGGATGGTGTGGTGCTTGCGGCGGGAGAACCGCTCCGCTTCGGCCATGGCCACGCGCCCGGTCGCGGTATCGACCAGGGCTGCGTTGTAGTCGTGCATGAAGCCGCCGAGACCAAGAACCAGCATGATCCCTTACCATTCCGCCTGCTCTGAAAAGGGGGTTTAGCCGGATTGGCCAGCCCCGTCCAGAGCCTTGGTTCCCAGCAGATCGAGGTAGCGTTCGGTGAAGGCGCGTTTGCGTCCGGGCCGGACATGGTCGGGCGAGTCGCCGACGTCTTCGGCCGGCATGCACACCGGCTCGGGCGTGGCCAATTCCAGGCCGGCGGCAACGACCGCGACGTTCAGCGCGGCGGCGTAGGGGGCCATGCGGCGGCAGGCCGGCTCGGCAAGCGGGCCATGGGCATAGATGCAGCGCACCCCCGCGGCGCGGCAGGTCTCGGCCAGGGCTTTCAGGAAACCCAGGTTGGCCGGGTTGATCGCCGCCCCCGTCCACTTCTCGCCGCGGCCGCCCTGGGCGATGCGCTCGGGTGCCAGGGGCGGGCCCTGGGCGACGTAGTCGTCGACGATGGGCAGCTTCGGCCGTGCGCCGCCACGGAGCAGCCCCTTCAGAGTGCCCAGCGCGGCCTGGTAGTTGAAATAGGCGCGCGCCAGCTCGGTCACCGGCACCTCGGCCAGCGGCAGCCAGCCGTCGTAGGTGTGGACGAAGCCCATGTAGGGCGTCGGCCGCGCCGCCACGTCGAGGGTGTGGAAGACGACGATGGTGCGCGGATGCCCGTTCTTCAGTACCCGGCGCACCATGTTGAGCGAGCCGGCATAGCCGTACACCCCGGTCAGGGCCAGGTTCAGCGTCGGTCGGCCGGTGCGCTCGGCCCAATGGGCGGCGTCGATGGCGTTGCCGAGCGAACTGTCGCCCACGAACACCGTCTCGGCCTCCGGGTGGGCGGCGATCTTGGCCTTCTGCACCTCGAGCAGGTCGAGGAAATGGTAGGTGATCAGTCCGCGCTGGTAGCCGTAGGCAGTCAACAGCCACGCTGCCGCCAGTCCCGCCGCCGCCATCAGGGCGACGGCGGCCAGGTAGCGCCACGCCTCAGAAGCGGAAATAGATGAAGGACGACAGGTCATTGAACCTCAGCAGGCTGAACACCAGCATGGCCGCTACCGCCGCAGCCGCCGGCAGCGAGGGGCGCCAGGCCGCGCCCGCCTGGCCGGGGACGGTGGCCGGATAGCCGGGCGAGGCCAGGCCAGGCCCGTGCCCGCGCATGATCTCGTGGGTGGCGGGCAGGGCCCACACCGCCACCACGCCGGCGGCGACGGCGACCAGGTCGGTCTTGTCCACCATCGCCCGGTTCAGCCCGAAGCCGCCGAACAGGTCGCGGTACATCTGCACGGCGGCCGCCATGTCGCTGGCGCGGAACGGCACCCAGGCCAGGGCGACCAGCAGCAGCACCAGCGGCCGCGCCGCCCAGGCGGGCAGGGCGGCGCGGGCCCCGAAGGCGGCCTTCAGCGCCCGCTCGCCCGCCAGCATCAGCCCGTGCATCGCCCCCCAGACGATGAAGGTCCACCCGGCACCGTGCCAGGCGCCGCCCAGCACCATGGTTCCCAGCAGGTTGCCGTAGGTGCGCAGCCGCCCGCGCCGGCTGCCGCCCAGCGGGAAATAGAGATAGTCGCGCAGGAAGCGCGACAAGGTGATGTGCCACCGCCGCCAGAAGTCGGCGATGGAGGTGGCCTTGTAGGGCGAGGCGAAGTTGATGGGGAAGGCGACCCCGAACAGGCGGGCCAGCCCGATGGCCATGTCCGAGTAGCCGGAGAAGTCGAAATAGATCTGCAAGGTGTAGGCGCCCAGCCCCGTCCACGCCCGCAGCCAGCCGCTGGCGCCGCCCTTGGCCGCCAGGTCGAATACCGCGTCGGCCGGAAGGGCGAACTGGTCGGCGACCACCACCTTCTTGAACAGGCCGATGGCGAAGATGGTCAGGCCCACCGCCAGGTCGCGGCCGAAGGCCTCGGGCGGCTGCCAGCCGAACTGCCGCATGGTCTCGCGGTGGTGGATGATCGGCCCGGCGATCAGGTGGGGGAAGAAGGTGACGAACAGCAGGTAGCGCGGGGCGTCCTTGGCCTCGGCGCGGCCCTGGAAGCTGTCGACCAGGAAGGCGATCTGGGTGAAGGTGAAGAACGACACCCCCACCGGCAGCCTGCCGTCGAAGGCCGACGGCAGGTCCAGCCATCCCCCGAGGGCAAAGGCGGCGTACTTGTAGAAGAACAGCAGCCCGAGGTCGGTCGCCACCGCCGCGGCCAGGGCCAGGCGCCGTGCCCGCCCATCCAGGCGCTGGATGGCGTTGGCGGCGGCGAAATTGCCGGCGACCGAGGCCACCAGCACCACCATGTCGGCGCCCTCGGCCTGGGCGTAGAACCATAGCGACGCGCCGGCCAGCCACAGGGTGGACAGCAGCGGGAAGCGGGCCGGGGCGATCAGGTGGAGCAGGCGGTAGCCGGCGATGCAGACCGGCAGGAAGACGAACAGGAACGGCGCCGAGTTGAACAGCATCTAGGACTTCATCCGCCCGGCCAGGAAGCCCTGTAGATGTCGCCGCCCCAGGATCCACGCCCGCCGGACCTTCACCAGCCCGTCCGACGGCGGGCAGCCCGGCTCGCGGCTGCGCGGATAGCCGTCGTCGCAGCGGTCGCAAGGGCTGAGCGAGCGGTCGCGCTGGGTGAGCCTGGCGCGGTACTCCTCGAGCATCGGCGCCGCCCAGGCGTCCAGGATGTCCTGGGTGTTCAGGTCGGCGGCGACGTGGGCATAGGTCCAGTCGTTGTTGCACAAGATGACCTGGCCCAGATAGTTGACGTGCATGCGCAGCGTCACTCGACTGCACGGCAGTTGCAGCGGGAAGCTCAGCTCGTCGTCGTGGGCGCCGGGAACCAGTCCCGCCCAGTTGCGCAGGTCGAAGCCGCCGGTCCAGAACGCCCGCATCTTGATGAAGCGCCAGGTGTGGCGGGGGGTCGACGGATAGGTGTGGCTGGCGTTCCAGTACCAGATGCCGGGATGGTCCTGCACCAGCCGGCGCAGGCCGTCGTTGCGCTGGGCGAACTGCTCGGCCGAATCGTAGCAGTTGATCTCGACCTCGTTCAGGCCCGCCTCGAAGCAGGCGTGCAGCCTCTCCATGGACTTCAGCGGGTCGCCGTTGGTGTCGATGCGGATGAACGCCTTGGGCGCGGCGGCACGGAACAGGGCGACGATGTCCTCGAACCGCTTGTGCAGCAGCGGCTCGCACATCAGGTGCAGGCCGATGGTGCCCTCGAAGCCGATGTCGGCCAGCTGGCCGGCGATGCGCTCGGCGGTTTCCATGCTCATCAGCTGCTTGGGCAGCTCCAGGCGCGAGGCGGCGCAGAAGGTGCACGAGCGGTTGCACCACGACGTGACCTGCAACTCGATTTCCTTGAACGCCGGGACGGAGGCTCGGTTGATCTGCGGCATTCAGGCCTCGGTCAATGGAAGGGACACACGGGCGCCCGTCTTCATGGCGAGCAGGGCCGCCAGGCCGACTTCGAGCGCATCCAGGCCGGCGGCCAGCGGCACGGCGGGCGGGCGCCCGGTGCGGATGGCGGCGGCGAAATCGGCAAGCTGGGCCTGGCGGCTGTCGGGGGCGGCGGCCGCGGCCGGGCGCCCGAACAGGGCGAAGGGGGACTTGCGGGCAGCGGGGCGGGCCTCGTCACGAAGTTCGAGGGTGCCGCGGGTGCCGGTGACGGTCAGGGTCTCGCCCAGATCGCGCTCGGCATCGGTGGCGCCGCACAGGAAGGCGGTGGCGCCGCCGACGAAATGGATCATCAGCGCCGCGCGCCGGCAGATGCCGGCCTCGTCGTCGTGGCCTTCGGCCTGGACGGCGGCGGCCGGGCCGAACAGCTGCAGCATGCGGTCGATGCCGTGGATCAGCAGGTTGAGCACCACGCCGCCCTCGGGCTTCCGGTGCCAGCCGTTGCCTTCGTCGAAATAGGCCGGGCTGCGACACTTGTGGAGGAAGGCCGCGGCATGCAGGGGGCGGCCGATCTGTCCGCCCTCGACCTGGCCCAGCATCTCGGCCCAGGACGGGTCGAAGCGGCGCTGCGAGACCACCGAGCCGACCACCCCGGCCGAGGCGCAGGCCGCGACCAGCGCGCGGGCCTGCGGCAAGCTTGCCGCCAGCGGCTTTTCCACCAGGATGTGCTTGCCGGCGCGCGCGGCGGCCAGGGCCGGCTCGCGGCAGGCGGGCTCGGTGGCGACGATGACGGCGTCGATGTCGGGGGCGGCGGCCATCTGCTCGACCTCGACGGCGGCGCAGCGATGCGCGGACGCGAATTCGGCACCGGACCCCGGGCGGCGGCTGGCGCAGGCAACCAGGCGCATCTCGGGTGAGGCGGCCACCGCACCGGCCCACGCATGGGCGGCGCGGCCGGTGCCGAAAATGCCGATTCGCAGCGGTTCCGTCATTTCACCGCCATATCAGGTTTCCCAGCCGCCACGCAATTGACTTTGCCAGCCGCCCCGACGGCCGCCGGCCGGCCATCTCGTCGAACAGGGCCAGGTACCCGGCGACGGTGTCGTCCATCGACCGGGTGTAGGCGGGCATCTTGGCTGCCTGGGCCGAATAGGTGGCGACCATGGTGCGCAAGGCGTCGGGGAAGGCGGCCTCGTCGGCGAACGGAACGCCGAAGCCCTCGCAGTATTCGGTGATGCCCCCCGAGACGCGGTAGAGCAGGGGCAGGCCGCAGCTGGCGCCTTCGATGTGGTGGTTGCCGGACGGCTCGTTGACCGAGGCGGTCAGGTAGACGTGGTGGCGCTTCAGCTCGGCGGCCAGCGACGGCCCGTCCAGCGGCCCGACATGGGTGGCGTTGGCGAAGCGGTAGCCCTGGGGCAGGTTGCCCACATAGGTGAACTGCAGCCGCCCGGCCCATTCGGGCTCGGCCAGCATGGCGTCGAGGCGCTCGTAGATGTCGAAGCCCTTCAGCCGGTTGGCGCCCCAGTGGTGGGTGACCACCCGGAGCGGCCCGTTGCCGTCCCAGGGGACGAACCCGTCGGCGTTGAAGATCGAGCGGTCCGCCCCGGTCAGGATGGTGCCGTTGCGCCGGCAGGGCCAGCCCTGCGCCAGGTGCAGGCGCATCAGCCAGGCCGAGACGAACACCGTCCGGTCGGCCATCAGGTTGGCGTGGCGCAGGCGGCGGTTGATGCCGACGGTGCCCTTGCGCTCGTCGCATTCATTGACCCGGTGCACCACCATGGCCTGGGGGCGGCGGCGCAGGTAGGCGGCAATCTGGCGGTCCTGGAACGAGGCGCTTTCCGACTTCCGGCGCGGATCGACCAGCAGCAGGATGTCGATGTCGCCGTCGGCCAGGTCGAACACCACGCGGTCGCCCCGGCGGTGCAGCGCCTCGACCAGGGCGACGACGAAGCGGTTGCCGCCGCCCCACGGCCCGCTGCGCGGGCGCATGCCGATGGCGACCTTCATGGCGCCTTCGGCCGGCATTCGGCCCAGATCTCGCCCCAATGGACCTCGGCGGCGACGATGGCGACGTCGGCCTCGGCCATCTCGGCCTCGAATTCGGCCAGGGTGTATTCGGTCTCGTGGGTGGGGTCCAGGCGATGCTCGACGCCCAGTTCCCGCTTCAGCGGCACCCGCCAGTCGCGCTCGAACAGCGGCACCCGGATCAGCAGGCGCTTGGCGCCGGTGGCGGCGACGGTGCGGCGCAGGAAATCGGGGCGGCCGGCGATGTGTTCGAGCACGTTGGACAAGATGACCACCTCGCACGGCTCCACCGTCCCGGCGGTGGTGGCGTCGCCGACCCGCCAGGTGACGCCCGGGTGGTCGTGGCGGGCCCTGGCGGCGGCGATGTTGGCGGCCGACAGGTCGACCGCCTGCACCCGGCAGCCCTTGGCGGCCAGGGCTTGGGCCAGGGCGCCGCCGCCACAGCCGATGTCGGCCACCTGCTCGCCGGTCCGGCAGCGCTCGACGAAGAAGTCGAAATAGCGGGTGTGGCGGTGCTTGGTGTGGTCGCCGCCGCCATAGGCGACCGCATAGCGCCCGGTCAGCGCATAAAGGGTGTTGTCGAGCCGCAGCAGCAGGCGCAGCGCCTCGGCCGGCGCCACCTGGGCGGCCCGCTTGGCCACCAGCGCGGCGACGATCTTTTCGGTGCGGGCGCCGGCCAGGCGCGCCGCCAGGCCGAACAGCACGTCGATCAGCCCCGCCATCGCCGTTCCTCCGCCAATTCCCGGTAGATGTCCATTTCCTGCTCGACCACGGCATCCAGGCTGAAGCGGGCCACCGCCGCGTCGCGCGCGGCCTGGCCCAGGCGTCCGGCCTGGGACGGGTCGGCCAGCAGTCCGGCCAGGACGGCGGCCAGGTCGCCTTCGGCCACCAGGCGGCCGTCGACGCCGTCGCGCACCACCCCGCTGATCCCCGGAGCGTCGGTGGCGATCACCGCCATGCCGCAGGCCATGGCCTCGATCAGCGCCTTGGGGTGGCCTTCGTAACGGGACGGCATCATGAACGTCCGGCACCGGTGCATCAAGGCGGGAAGCTGCTCGTGGGGGACCCGGCGATGCCATTCGATCCCCGGGCGCCCGTCCAGCAGGCCGGCCTCGGGCCCGTCGCCGACCACCACCAGGGAAGCCCCGCAGGCATCGACGGCGCGAAGCAGCGCCGGCAGGTTCTTCTGTTCGGCCAGGCGGCCGACGAACAGCACGTCGCGGTCCTTCGGCCGGGCCGGGTCGGGCCGGAACCGGGAAGTGTCGACGTAGTTGGGCACCACGCGGGCGGCAGGGGCCGCCGGCACCCGGGCGGCGACGGAGGCGGCCATCTCGTCGGTGGTCACCACCACCCGGTCGGCGTGGGCGAACAGCGCGGCCTCGAGGTCGCGGGCGGCGGCGGCGCCGGGCGAATGGGGCCCCTCGGCGCGGGCGCGGAAGTCGGACCACAGATAGCCGCAGCGGGCCACCAGCGGCTTGCGCCACAGCCGCGCCGCCGCCAACGCCTGGCGGCCGATGTCGACCTGGTTGGTCTTGTAGATGCCGCGCCGCGCCAGCCAGCCGGCATGCAGGATGGGAAACGCCCGCTCGTAGATGCCGGGGCGCAGGCCCCAGCGGTCGTTGAGCACCCGGATGCCGTCGACGGGGAAGTCCTGCTCCTCGCGACCGCCCCAGCTCAGCAGGCCGACCTCGATACCGCGGGCGGCCAGGCGCCGGTACAGCGCCAGCTCGCGGTCCAGCATGCCGGCGCCGTCCCAGCGCGCCAGCGACATGCGCCGGCTCATGAACAGGGTCAGGCGCAGCCGCGTCATGAGGCGAGCAACCGGTGGCAGGCCTGCTCGACGTCGTCGACGCCGATGCGGGCCATGCACTCCCGGCCGATGGGGCACGGCGTCTTCAGCCCGCAGTTGGAGCAGTCCATCGACCGGTAGAAGTTGATGTCGTCGGCGTAGGTGGCCAGTTCCTCGGGCTCGTAGCCGCTGACCAGCACCACCGCCCGGCCGTCCACCGCCTTGTTCAGGTGGACCAGCCCGCCCATGGTGGTGACCAGCCCGCGGGCGCGGCGCAGCACCTCGGCGGTTTCGCGGAAGGACAGGCGGTTGCGCAGGTCGACGGCGCCGGGCAGGGCGTCGCCGCCGCCCAGGCCCAGCTGCACCAGGGTGACCGTCCCCGCCAGCTTTTCCGCCAGCTGGCGCCACCGCTCGGGGAACCACAGCTTGTTGGGGGTGAACGAGTCCTTGCCCGCCGGCTCGATGCACAGGAAGGGCCGGCCGTCGAGCCCGGCCGCGGCCAGCACGGCGGAGGCGCGGGCCACCTCGTCCGCCGCCAGCTCGATGCGCGGCTGCACGGTCTCGCACGGGACGCCGTAGGCGGCGCAGGCGATGGCCACGGTATGGCGGCCGGTGCGGTAGAGCAGGCGTTCGGGCGTTTCGCCGTCGATGGGCTGGGCGGCGGCCAGGGACTGGTCGACGGCGACCACGCCGCGGGTGAAGAAGCGCTGCCAGCTCCAGTGTCGGCGCGGCACCACGGCGGCGATGTCGGGGTTGTGGCGGTAGATGTCGTGGTCCGAAGACGGGCGGCCGCCGTAAACAAGGACGACCTTGCGGTCGGGCCTTTGGCGCCTGAGGTTGCGCACCAGCGCCGTCCACATCAGGGCGCCGCCAAAACCCATGGAGACCTCTATCACCGCAAGAAAAACAACGCCTTGTCGCCGACGACATATATCGCCCATCATGGGTTGCTGTCTTCGACTAATTTCCGGGCCCGCCTTGTCCATGACCCCGACCGCCAGCCTCAAAGACTGGGCTTCGGCGCACCCGCGCACGGTGTCGGCGGCCAAGCTGGCGCTGGGGCTGGCATTGGCCGCAGCCGCGCTGGCCGGACTGGACCGCGACGCCGTGGCCCAGGCGCTGTCCCGGCTGCAGCCCGCCGGGCTGGCGGCGGTGGTGCTGCTGGTGGCCCTTGAATTCCCGATCCTCGGCTGGCGCTGGATCCTGATGGTGGGCCGGGTGGCGCCGCTGCCCTGGCGCGAGCACATGCGCCTGTACCTGGTCGGCATTTTCTTGAGCTCGTTCACCCCGGCGCAGGTGGGCGGCGACCTGTACCGCTTCGTCCGCCTGTCGGGCGGCGCCGAGGGCAAGGCGGCCCTTGCCGCGGTGATCCTGCGCGAACGGTTGCTGGGTCTGGCCACCTTCCTCGGCTTCTACCTGGTCTGCCTGGGCCTGGCGCTGGCCTTCCGCCCCGATGCGGTGGGGCCGGCGGCACCGCTGCTGCTGCCGCTGGGGGGCGCCTGCGCGGTGGGCCTGGTCGCCCTGGCCGCGGCGGCGCCCCTGGCCGAGCGGGTGGCGGCCCTGTCCGGGCGCCCCTGGCTGGCCGAGCCGTTGCGCTTCCTGGCCGGTGCCGCACGCATGGGGCGGCCGGGCCGTGCGCTGGTGCTGACCGGATTGTCGCTGCTGGGGGGCTGCGGGCTGTGGGCTGCGGCGGTGATCGCGGTGGCGGTCCAGGTGGGGGCCGAGGTGCCCTGGTTGTTCCTGGCCATGGCGGCGGTCGCGGTCGAGCTGGTGCGGCTGGTGCCGCTCACCGCCCAGGGCATCGGCGTGCGCGAGGCCGCCTTCGCCGCCCTGTTCGCCGCCGCCGGCTTCAGCGCCGAGCAGGGCTTCGTCGTCGGCGCGGTGGCCTACGTCGCCGCCAGCCTGGCCATGTTGCTGGCCGGCGTCGCCGGCCGGCTGATCAGCGGTAGTGCCCCTTCGCCTTGAGCATCTCGCCGATGGCGGTGCCGACCTCGTGGGGCGGCGGCACCTCGAATTCCGCCACCACCAGGTCGGTGGCGAACTCGTTGAAGCGGCCTTCGGCGATGATGCCGTCCTTGCCGACGCACAGCGAGCGGCCGACGCTCTTCTTGCCCTCGTAGGGGCCGCCGACGATGTAGCCGACGCTGGTCGCGCCGGCGACCACCAGGTCGTACAGGCTGGCGATGGTGTGATAGGGCTTGAACCACTTTTCGCCGTAGGGGTCGTTGGCCTCGGTGACCGAGTAGTCGACCGTCCACGACGACGGCGACAGGATGATCTGCGCCCCCATGCGGGCCAGCGAATGGGCCAGCTCCAGCGCGTCGCTGTAGTTGTCCGAGCAGATGTTGACCCCGATCAGCCCGAAGGGGGTCTCGACCACCTCGAGCTTGCGGCCGGGGGCGTAGAACTCGTAGCACACCCTGAGGATGTTGATCTTGCGGTGCTTGAGCAGGATGTTGCCCTTGTCGTCGATCAGCAGGGCGCTGTTGTAGACCTTGTCGCCGTCCTTTTCCGTAAGCCCGGCGCAGATGGTGATGCCGTGCTTCGCGGCCGCGGCGCACAGGCGGTCGCTGTAGGGGCCGGGGATGGGCTGGGCCTCGGTCTTGGCGCTGGGATGGGTCCACACCAGGTCCAGCGTCTCGGGCAGCAGGACGATCTGGCAGCCGCTTGCCGCCGCCTTGGCGATCCACTCCTCGGCGCGCGCCAGGTTGCGCTCCGGCTCGCCCCCTTCGACCAGCAGCTGGACCATGCCGAGGCGGAGCCTCATCGTTCCTCTCCTTCCGCCAGGTAGCGCAGGATGCGTGCCGGGTTGCCGGCCACCACGGCGCGGGCCGGCACGTCGCGGGTGACCACCGAGCCGGCGCCGATCACCGCCTCGTCGCCGATGGTGATGCCGCACAGGATGGTGGCGTTGCTGCCGATCGAGGCGCGCCGGCCGATCCGGGTCGGTTCGCACACCCAGTCGTCGGCGCCCTGCAGCTCGCCGCCGGCGGTGGTCGAGCGCGGGAAGCGGTCGTTGGTGAACATCACCCCATGGCCGATGAACGCCTCGTCGCCGATGTCGACGCCCGAGCAGATGAAGGTGTGGCTTTGCACCTTGACGCGGCGGCCGATGCGCACGTCGCGCTGGATCTCGACGAAGGTGCCGATGCGGCTTTCGTCACCGATCTCGCAGCCGTAGAGGTTGGAGAAGCCGAACAGGCGGACGTCGCGGCCAAGCTTGACGTCGGGGGCGATCCGTACGGTGGGGTCGGTGGTCATCGCGCGATCTCGACCCGTTCGCCGCCGGCATCGATGGAGGCCTGGCAGGCGGCCAGCTGGCGGACGATGTCCAGGCCGAACTCGCCGTCGACCCGCGGGCGGGTGCGGTCGCGGACGCAGGCGACGAACTCCTCGACCTCGAGGTCGAGGGCTTCGCGCATGGACAGCTTGGGCGCCCACATGTCGCCGGTGCGATAGTCGACGCGGACCTTGTTGTAGGTGTCGCGGTCGATGTCGCTGACGGTGACGCCCTTGTCGTAGATCTTGATCTTCTCGCTGTGCTCCATGTCGTCGTAGACGATCATCTTCTTGGTTCCGCCGAACATGGATATGCGCAGCTTGACCGGCGACACCCAGTTCAGGTGGCAATGCGCCACCGAGGCGCCGCCGTATTCCAGGTGCACGTAGGCGACGCTCTCGTGCAGGTCCGAGTGGGTGCGGTGGCCCAGCGCGCGGACAGCGGTCGGCCGCAGGCCGGTGACGTACTGGAAGATCGACAGGTCGTGGGGCGCCAGGTCCCAGATGACGTTGACGTCGTGCTGGAACAGCCCCAGGTTGACCCGCACCGAGTCCATGTAGACGACGTCGCCGATCTCGCCGCTCTCGACCAACTGGCGCATGCGCATCACCGCGCCGGTGAACAGGAAGGTATGGTCGACCGCCAGTATGCGGCCCTTGCGCCGCGCCAGGTCGACCAGGGCCTCGGCCTCGGCGACGTCGGCGGTCAGCGGCTTTTCGACCAGCACGTCCTTGCCGGCCTCAAGTGCTGCGCTGGCCAGGCGGAAATGGGCCTCGACCGGCGTGGCGACGACGATGGCGTCGATGGCCGGGTCAGCCAGCATCTCCTCGAATTCGGTGGTGACGTGGGTGTGCGGGAAGTGCTGGCGCGCGACCTCGGCGCGGGCCGGCGACCGGTCGCAGATGGTGACCAGCCGGCAGTCGGCGCGCCGCGCGATGTTGCGGGCAAGATTGGGGCCCCAATAGCCGTAGCCGACCAGGCCGATGCCGATGATCCTTTGGTTGCTCACGCGCCCCCTCCTCGCTGTCCCGTCCAGGTATCGCACGGCGGGGCGCGCCGTCAAGGAAAGGCACATGGCAATTGTCGGCACGCCGGGCGTGCCCTATCATCCCGGCGAACGACCGGCCGGGACAGCACGCGTGAGCAAGTCAACCAACCGGGCGCCTTGGGAAACCGGGCCCGTCTTCGTCTTCACCTCCGACATCGACTGGGCGTCCGAAGCGTGCATCGCCGACCTGTGCGACACCGTGGCCGGTTTCGACGTGGTGCCGACCGCCTTCGTCACCCATGCGAGCAGTGAATTGTCGCGGCGGCAGCGCGGCGGATCGGTGCGCCTGGAAATCCACCCCAACTTCCTGCCCGGATCCAGCCATGGCGACACGCCGGCCGGCGTGATCGATCACGTGCTCGGCCTGGTCCCCGACGCGGCCTGTTCGCGGTCGCACGCCATGTACGACAGTTCGCCGGCGCTGATCGAGCTGGTCGGCCGCGGGATCCGCTACGACAGCAACCTCGCCCTCTACCTGCAGTCCAACCTGGTGCCGCTGGAAATGTGGATCGGCATCCCGCGCTTTCCGATTTTCTGGGGCGACGACATCCATTGGCGCCGGGGCGGCAGCTGGGATTTTTCAGCCTACGCGGAACGGTTCTTCACCCCGGGACTGAAGATCCTCAGCGTCCACCCGTTCATGTTCGCGCTGAACATTCCCGACCACGAGTTCTACGAAGGCCACAAGCCGCTGATCACCAGGCTTGACGCCGAGGGGATGCAGCGCATGCGGCATGCCGGCGGCGGCGTGCGCACTTTCGTCCTCGATGCCCTGGCGGAGATCCGGCGCCGCGGCCACGGGTTCACCTCTCTCGACGCCCTCTACCGACACTGGCGGGACTGACCATGGCCCAGACGATCAACCTTTCCGAAGCCGTCGCCGGGTTGGAGGCGAGCGTGTCGCGCGACGGGGCGTTCAGCCATCCGGGCTACCTGCGCTCGGTGCAGGAGCGGGTGGTGGCGGCGCTTTACGATCCGGCCTTCCTGCCGCAGTTGAGCGACAACCCGAACATCGTCGCGGTGATCGCCAGCCCCGGCACGGCGGCGCTGGTTCCCGAGCGCTACGCCCTTGCCGTCGCCGAAAAGCCGCTGGAAATCCTGTTCCGCATCCATCTGCGCCTGCTCGCCCGCCCGGGCCACTACTGGCAGGACTTTCCCTCCGAGATCGCCCCGGACGCCCAGGTTCATCCGCGCGCCTTCGTCGCCGAAAAGAACGTCCGCATCGGCCGGCGCACCCGCATCGGCCCCAATGCCACCGTCCTCGAAAACACCATCATCGGCGACGACGTGGTGATCTGGCCGGGGGTGACCATCGGTGCCGACGGCTTCGATCCGCGCAACATTGACGGCACCTGGACGGTGATGCCGCACGGCGGCGGCGTTCGCCTGGGCAACGGCGTTCACGTGCAGGCCAACAGCATCGTCGACCGTGCGCTGTTCGGCGGCTTCACCGACATCGGCGAGCAGGTGCTGATCGGCAGCCTGTGCAACATCGCCCACAACTGCATCGTCGGCCGCGGCAGTCGAATCGTCGACACCGCCATGCTGGCGGGCAGCGTTCAGCTGGGTGAAAACTGCTGGATTGCGCCGGGAGTGATGGTGGGTGCCGGGGTCACCATCGGGGCCGGCACCTCGGTGGGGGCGATGTCGTTCGTCAAGTCCGACCTGCCCGCCGGGGTGCGGGCATGGGGAACCCCGGCCAAGGCGCAGGCCTAGGGGGCTGCCCCCGCCATCTCGCCGCAGTATTTGTGATAGGTCGGCTTGGGGATCAGGTGCAGTGCCGCCAGCAGGGCGATCACCGGCTTGGCCCGGCGCAGCAGCGCCAGGTTATTGGGATAGTCCATGAAGGTCTTGGGCGGCAGCGCCATCATAGCCTCGAAATCATCCTGGGTCAGGCCGAGGCGCTTGATGCACAGGCGGATGACGTCGGGGTCCTCGATGACGTAGGGCTCCTTCAGCCGCTCGATGGCCTCGCTGCGGTCCATCTGGCCCGAGCGAATCAGGGCCGAGTAATTGTACCGACGCCGGTCGATGCCGTGCTTGACCCGGTGCACGTAGAACATCAGCGACTGATAGAGGTCGTCGAAGTAGTGGGCGCCGGTGTTCTGCCAGCCCACCTGCTCGGAGATGATGGTATCCACGTCCTTGCGCACGTAGGGCACATGGTACAGGGGCATCACGGTCTTGATGCGGCGCCACAGGGTGTAATAGGCGAGTTCCTTGAACCCCAGGTTATAGCCCGGGTCCGCCGGCTTCCAGGGGCGCAACGGCACCGTGCCGAATTGGTCAACGATGGCCCGCAGGTAACGCCCGTCCAGGTAGTTCCATTCCAGCGGTGCAATGCCTTCGGTGCGGAAGGACTGGCCGATCACCACGTAGCCCAGGTTCTCGGCGGTTGCCACACCGAACAGGGCGCAAGCCACTCCGATGTCGCAGCCCAGGTTTAGGTCCGGCACCGAGGCCTTCAGGCAGGCGATGCGCAGGTCCTTGGATTCGCGCCAGTCCGAGGTGATGGTGCGCATGGGCACCTTCAGGATGTCGGTGGTGCGGCGCATGTTCTCGCCGGCCTTCGGGTTGCCGAAGCCGTCGTTGAAGTGCACTGCCAGCGGGCGCAGGCCCCATTCCTTGGCCTTGAGCAGGGTATAGGTGCTGTCGCGACCACCGCTGATGCCGATAACGCAGTCATAGGGCTTGCCGTGGCCGTCGCGGCGGATGCGCTCCAGCATGGCCTCGAAACGGGCCTGGCCCTGGGGCGTCAGCGGGTAGATCTGGTCCAGCATGTCCTGCTCGTGGCAGTACGAGCAGATGCCCTCGGCGTCGAACCGCGCCCGCGGCACCGTAGTGTCGATGATGCAGCGCTTGCAGATCTGGTACGGGCTTGCGGACATCACAGGCTCTCGGCTGTTTCCCGCCGGGCCTCGGCGGGTTGGCGGGGGGTGGCGTCCTCGACCAGGAAGCGCGGCCCGCCGCCGGCTGACTCCAGGGTGCGCCACACGTATTAGCCCACGACCCACAACAACACCAACTGCCCCCCGCCACGGC
>JBLNBU010000237.1:0-5085 GCA_050260215.1 Actinomycetota bacterium | reverse complement strand
AGGACCTGACCGAATACATGCACGACCACGGGGTGCGGGTGCGCTACCTGCATTCCGACATCGACACGCTCGAGCGCATCGAGATCATCCGCGACCTGCGGCTCGGCGCGTTCGACGCGCTGGTCGGCATCAACCTGCTGCGCGAAGGCCTCGACATTCCGGAATGCGCTCTGGTGGCGATCCTCGACGCCGACAAGGAAGGATTCCTGCGCAGCGAGACCTCACTCGTCCAGACCATCGGCCGCGCCGCCCGCAACATCGACGGCCGCGTCATCTTGTACGCCGACAAGATGACCGACTCGCTGGAATGGGCGCTGGCCGAGACCAACCGCCGGCGCGAGAAGCAGCAGGCCTACAACCTGGAGCACGGCATCACCCCGGAAAGCGTGCGCAAGGCCGTCTCGGACGTGCTGGAAAGCGTCTACGAGCAGGACTACGTCACCGTCGGCACCGGGACCAAGGGCGTCGACCACCTGGTGGGCAAGGACCTGGCCGCGGTCAAGGCCGACCTGGAAAAGCGCATGCGCGCCGCCGCCGCCGACCTGGAATTCGAGGAAGCCGCCCGCCTGCGCGACGAACTGCGCCGCCTGGAAGCGGTGGAACTGGGCGTTCCCGTCGACCTGATGGGCAAGAAGCACGCGGCCCCGCAGAAGAAGGACGGGGGCAAGCGAGGCCGGCGACGCTAGACGCGCCTCGCGGCGTCTCGAAGGGGGAGGCGGGCCAAGGCTGGCTCAGGGACGATGGACCAGAACCGTTCGTCCAGACCCATTGCCCCATTCCCGCTCTTGTGCGGCCCCCTTTGTTGTGGTTCAAACCCCTTAATCCCTCGACCGGACGCCCGGTCCCTATTGGAAGGATCCGCTGCATGACGTTCGCCTCCGCGCGCTCGACCGCGCTTGCCCTCGGCCTGCTGGCCGGCATCGCCCTCCCCGCCGCCGCGGCCGAGGTCAAGGATCCGGTCGTCGCCACCGTCAACGGCACCGACATCCACATGTCGCAGCTGGTCGAGTTCCAGCGCACCCTGCCGCCGCAGCTGGCCGGCGCGCCCTATGACGCGCTGCTCGACATCGTGGTCAACAACCAGCTGGTTTACGACGCGGCCAAGCGCGACAAGCTGGAGTCGGATCCCGAGGTCAAGGCGACCATGAAGCAGCTGGAGCAGAAGGTCCTGCGCCAGGCCTGGATGAGCAAGAAGCTGCGCGCCGGCATCACCGACGACGTGCTGAAGGCCCGCTACGACGAGTTCGTGCGCAACTTCAAGCCCGAGGAAGAGGTTCGCGCCCGCCACATCCTGGTCGAGACCGAGGACCAAGCCAAGGCGATCATCGCCGACCTGCAGAAGGGCGCCGACTTCGGCGAAACCGCCAAGGCCAAGTCGAAGGATCCGTCGGCCCAGCAGAACGGCGGCGACCTCGGCTACTTCTCCAAGGGCGAGATGGTGCCCCAGTTCGCCGATGCCGCTTTCGCCATGAAGGCCGGCGAGTTGTCGGCCAAGCCGATCAAGAGCCAGTTCGGCTGGCACGTCATCAAGGTCGAGGACCGCCGCATGGCGTCGCCGCCGCCCTTCGACGCCGCCAAGCCGATGCTGCGCGAGCAGCTGGCCGAGGTCACCGCCGAGAAGCTGGTCATGGACCTGAAGAGCAAGGCCAAGATCAAGCGCTTCGGCCCCGATGGCAAGCCGCTGCCGGAACAGGCGGCCGAGCCCGCCAAGAACTAAGGGAACCATCGGCCGTGACCGCGCTGTCGCCCCTCGCCCCCGCCCGCTTCCCGGCGCTGCCCCCCCTGGCGGGGGTGGCGCTGGCCGGCCACGCCTGCGGCATCCGCTACCAGGGCCGCACCGACCTGCTGGTGGTCGAGATGGCCCCCGGCACCACCGTGGCCGGGGTCTACACCCGCTCGCTGACCGCGTCGGCGCCGGTCCTGTGGTGCCGCAAGGCGCAAGCGGGCGGCTCGGCGCGGCTCTTGGTGGTCAATTCGGGCAACGCCAACGCCTTCACCGGCTCGGTGGGCGAGGCGTCGGTGCGGCGCACGGTCGACAAGGCTGCGGCGCTCAAGGGCTGCAAGCCGGAAGAGGTGTTCGTCGCCTCGACCGGCACCATCGGCGTGCCGCTGCCCGACGAGCGCATCACCGCGGAACTGGGCGCCGCCCTGGCCAAGCTGAAGGCGGACGCCTGGGACGAGGCGGCGCGGGCCATCATGACCACCGACACCTTCCCCAAGGGCGCCACCCGGACGGCGAAGATCGACGGGGTCACCGTCACCATCAACGGCATCGCCAAGGGCGCCGGCATGATCGCCCCCGACATGGCGACCATGCTGTCCTACGTCTTCACCGACGCCGCCCTGCCGCAAGGGGTGCTGCAGGCCCTGCTGGCCCAGGGGGTCGAGCGGTCGTTCAACTCCATCACCGTCGACAGCGACACCTCGACCAGCGACACGCTGATGCTGTTCGCGACGGGCAAGGCCGGCAACCCGGCCGTCACCGACCCCAAGGACCGCCGGCTGGCCGACTTCAGGCGCAAGCTGTTCGACCTGCTGCTGGACCTGTCCCACCAGGTGGTCAAGGACGGCGAGGGCGCGTCCAAGTTCGTCTCCGTCACCGTCACCGGCGCCGCCAGCCGCCGCGCCGCCAAGCGCATCGCCATGGCCATCGCCAACTCGCCCCTGGTCAAGACCGCCATCGCCGGCGAGGACGCCAACTGGGGCCGCATCGTCATGGCGGTGGGCAAGGCCGGCGAGAAGGCCGACCGCGACCGCCTGTCCATCCGCATCGGCGGGGTCGAGGTCGCCGCCAACGGCCAGGTCGTCCCCGGCTATGACGAGGCACCGGTGGAGGCCCACATGAAGGGCCGCGACATCAAGATCGACGTCGACATCGGCCTGGGCCGCGGCAAGGCCACCGTCTGGACCTGCGACCTGACCCACGCCTATATCGACATCAACGGGTCGTATCGGACGTGACATCGGACGCGGACGAGAAGGATCCCCTCACCGGCGCGGTCCTCTCCGCCGCCTTCGAGGTGTCGAACCTTCTCGGCCACGGTTTCGTCGAAGCGGTCTACCAGCGGGCCCTGGCGCACGAACTGATGCTGCGCGGCATCCGGGCGGAGCGCGAAGCACCCTTCCGCGTCACCTACAAGGACCAGGACGTCGGCACCTATGTCGCGGACCTGGTGGTCGAGGGCCGCGTCATCGTCGAACTGAAATGCACCGAGGCCCTGGTGCCGGCCCACATGGCGCAGTGCCTCAATTATTTGAACGCCAGCGGCCTGAAGACAGGCTTGCTGATCAATTTTGGCCGGCCGCGGGTGGAGTACAGGCGTGTTATTCGGTGAATCATTGCCCACAGATGAACACAGATAGACACAGATGAAAAACATGGGGAAGGCCGCTCTGCGGCCAAAAATATCCATTTTCTTTATCTGCGTTCATCTGCGTTCATCTGTGGGCAAACAAACCATGGAATCTCCATGACCGGCTGTCGTGAAACAGGAACCGTTTGGGCCGGCACCCCGCTTGCCACGGCGCGGATGGTGCTGCGGGCGCCGGTCGAGGAGGACGTGGGGCGGATCGCCCGGCTGCTCGACGACTTCGAGGTGGTGCGGCTGACCGCGCTGATCCCGCACCCCTACGAGGAGGCGGACGCCCGCTCCTTCCTGGCGACCATGGCCGACAAGCGGGCGCGACGCACCGGGGTGGTGCTGGTGATGGAGCGCCGGGCCGACGGCGAGGTGATCGGCTGCGTCGGCTTCGGCACCGACACCGACGGCACCCCTGAGCTGGGCTACTGGCTGGGACGCGACCACTGGGGGCAGGGCTATGCCACCGAGGCGGTGCGCCGGCTGCTGCGCCACCTGTTCGCCGACCTGGGCTACCAGCGCGCCTGGGCCTCGATCCATCCCGACAACAAGCCGTCGCGCCGGGTGCTGGAAAAGGCCGGGCTGGTCCCGGCCGGCTTCCAGACCGTGGCCATGCCGGCCCGCGGCCAGAGCGTCACCATGCCGTCGCTGGCCATCGAGCGGACCGCATGGGAGGCCGCCCACGCCGCCCGCCCCATGGTGCTGGTCGCCGCCGCCGCGCTGGTCGACACCGACGGCCGGGTGCTGATGGCCAGCCGGCCGCCGGGCAAGATGATGGCCGGCCTGTGGGAGTTCCCCGGCGGCAAGGTCCATGCGGGCGAGACCCCCGAACAGGCCCTGGTGCGCGAGCTGGCCGAGGAGCTGGGCATCGACACCGGCGCCAGCTGCCTGGCGCCACTGGCCTTCGCCTCGCACGACTACGACACCTTCCACCTGTTGATGCCGCTATACGTGGTCCGTGTGTGGGACGGCAACCCCACCCCGCGCGAAGGCCAGCAGCTGCGCTGGGTACGGGCATCCCGGCTGCACGAACTGCCCATGCCGCCTGCCGATATCCCGCTGGTCGCCATCCTGCGGGAGTGGTTATGATCCCCTTCTAGGGGGACAAAGCGGAGGCCGGCCATGCCCACGGCCGCAATCCTGGTCATCGGCAACGAAGTGCTGTCGGGTCGCACCCGCGACAGCCACGTCCAGATGCTGGGCGGCCGCCTGGCCGCCATGGGCATCCGCCTGGCCGAGGCGCGCGTGGTCGAGGACGACGCCGACGCCATCGTCGCCGCGGTCACCGACCTGAGGCGGCGCTTTGACACCGTCTTCACCACCGGCGGCATCGGCCCCACCCACGACGACATCACCGCGGCCGCCATCGCGCGCGCCTTCGGGGTGGCCCTGGTCCGCAACCCCGAGGCGGTGCGCCGCCTGGAACACCATTACGGTGCGGAAGGCCTGACCGACGCCCGCCTCAAGATGGCCGACATCCCCGAAGGCGCCACCCTGATCGACAATCCCGTAAGCCAGGCGCCAGGCTTCACCATCGGCAACGTCCATGTCCTGGCCGGCATCCCCCGCATTGCCGAAGCCATGTTCGAGTCCCTTCGGCCTAGCCTGACGGGCGGACCTCCCGTGATCGCCCGGACCCGCACCATGTGGGTGGGGGAACGCATGCTGGCTGCCGCCCGGGCGGAAGTCCCGGCCGTCCACCCGGCGGTGCAGCTGGGCAGCTATC
>JBLNBU010000236.1:0-9538 GCA_050260215.1 Actinomycetota bacterium | reverse complement strand
GCGCGGCGGCATGGATGCGCATGACGTCGTGGCTGGGGATGTGCTCGGTCAGGATCACCAGGGTGCCCACCCCGGCATCGATGGCGTCGAGCGCCGCGGGCAGCGCCGCGGCCGGCGGGATGAACATCACCGAGACGTCGACCGCCTGTGCCTTGGCCGCCTCGACCGCGGTGGCATAGACCGGCACGTTGCAGGCGGTCTCGCCGGCCCGCTTGGGGTTGACCCCGCCGACCACGTTGGTTCCGTAGGCCTGCATCTGCTCGGTCCAGAAGGTGCCCTGCTTGCCGGTGATTCCCTGGACCAGGACGGTGTCGCTTGCATGAACGATCATCGCGCCGCCTCCACCGCCGCCTTCACGGCGTCTTCCATGCGGTCATAGGGCTGGATGCCGAGCCGCTCCCTGACCAGGGCGACGGCCTCGTCCTCGTTGGTGCCGTGGATCGAGAAGAAGGCGGGAAGGCTTGGGTGAAGCTCCTGCCAAGCCTTGACCACGCCCTCGGCCATCACGTCGGTACGGGCAAACGCGCCGCAGAAGTTGACCACCAGCGCCTTGACCCCCGGATTGGACAGCACCAGTTCCAGCGCCGGCTTGGCCTTGGTGTAGGCCTCGCCGCCGATCTCGAGGAAGTCGGTGGGCTTGCCGCCGAAATGGGCGATGACGTCCATGGTGGTCATGGTCAGCCCCGCCCCGTTGGCCAGCACGCCCACATTGCCGTCGAGCTCGATGTATTTGAGCCCCAGGTCGCGCCCCTTCTGCTCCAAGCCCGACAGACGCTCGGGCGCGCCCTGGCCGGCCAGTTCGGACTGGCGGAACAGGCTGGAGTCGTCGATGACCAGCTTGCAGTCCAGCGCCACCAGCCGGCCATCCTTCAGCTCGGCCAGCGGGTTGATCTCGACCAGCTCGGCGTCGCGGTCCTCCCAGACCGTGTACAGGCCGGCCAGGAAACTGGCGGTGGATTCAGGCACGTCCAGCCCGGTCAGCATGCGCACCGCGTCGGCCTCGGCAAAGCCGGCGCGGATGTCGGGGGTGGCGCGGCGGATGGCGTTGGGGCTGCGCGCCGCCACCTCCTCGATGTCCATGCCGCCCTCGGTGGAGAACATCACCAGCGGCCCCTTGCTCTTGGGGTCGTCGAGCACGGCGGCATAGAACTCGCGGGCGATGTCGGCACGTTCCTCGACCAGCACCCTTTCCACCGGGAAGCCGCCGATCATCATGCCGATGATCTCGTCGGCGGCGGCGAAGGCCTCGTCGGGGGTCGAGCACAGCTTGACGCCGCCCGACTTGCCCCGCTTGCCGGCGGGGACCTGGGCCTTGACCACCACCGCGCCGATCTCGCGGGCGACCTGCTCGGCCTCCTCGGGCGAGCCTGCGACCCGGCCGCGCGGCGTCGGGATGCCGGCCGCCGACAGTACTGCCTTTCCGGCGTGTTCCTCGAAGTTCATGGCGCCCTCACTTGCCGTAGCGTTCCCAGTGGCGGCCGAACAGCTGCTCCTCCGAGGGTTTGTCCTCGGGGATGGGGGTGACCAGGTGGGTGATGTTGAGGAAGTGACGGTAGTTCAGGTTCTCGGTGATGGAGTTCTTGCCCCAGGTGCCGCACCCCATGGACAGGGTGAACGGCAACCCGCTGTCGAAACCGCCGCCGTTGCCGAAGGTGTGGGCGAAGTTGACCAGCACGCGGACCACGTCCAGGTCCTCGGCCAGGCGCCGGGCGCGGTCCATGTTGGCGGTGTGGATGCCCATGGAGTGCCCGCGGCCCTGGTAGTCCAGGATCTGCCGCACCCGCTCCTTGGCGGCGCCGAAATCGGGGGCGCGGTAGACGGCCAGCACCAGCGACAGTTTCTCGCCTGAGAATGGGTGCGCCTTGCCCACCCCGGTCTCCTCGACCATGAAGAAGCGCGCGTTCTTCGCCTCCTCGGGCAGGCCGACCTTTTCGGCGAAGACGCGGGCGTCGCGGGCGATCAGCTCGCGGCTGAGCTTGCCGTTCTGCCACAGCGCGTCCTGAATCTTCTGCCGGTTGGCGGCGTCCGCCATCCAGCCGCCGGCGCGTTCCAGCGCCTTGATGGCATCGTCGTAGACCGCATCGACGATCACCAAGGAATTCTCGGACGAGCACGAGGTGGCGTTGTCGAAGCACTTGGACGCCTGGATCTTGGCCGCCGCCGCGTCCAGGTCGGCGGTCTCGTCGATGATCACCGGCACATTGCCCGCCCCCACCCCGATGGCCGGCGTGCCCGACGAATAGGCGGCGCGCACGTTGTTCTGCGAGCCGGTCACCACCACCAGGTCGACCGCCTTCATCAGCGCGTCCGTCATGGCCTTGGACGCGCCGGGCAGCACCTGGACCAGGTCGGCGGGCAGGCTGACCGAGGCCAATGCGTCGCGCATCAGCTCGACCGTGCGGGTGGTGGTGTCCAGCCCCGACGGCGACGGCGAGATGATCACCGCGTTGCGCCCTTTGAGCGCCATCATCGCCTTGTTGACCGGAGTGGCGGCCGGGTTGGTCGACGGCGTCACCGCGGCGACCACGCCCACCGGCTTGGCGTATTTGACCAGGCCCTTGGCCTCGTCGCGTTCGATCACGCCGACCGTCTTGGCGCGCATCAGGTCGCGCAGCGTGCCGAAGGTCTTGCGCTGGTTCTTCAGTACCTTGTCCTCGACGTTGCCAAGGCCGGTGTCCTCGACCGCCAGTTCGGCCAGCATGCGGGCGTTCTCGGGCTTGTAGATGGCCCAAGCGACGGCGGTGACGGCCTCGTCGGTGCGTTCCTGGGTGGCATTGGCGAAGGTGCGCTGGGCGCGGCGGGCCTTCTCGACGATCTCGGCGACGATCTGCTGCTCGGCGCCGGGCTCAATGCGGGGCTGGCGGGACGGAGATGTCATGACGTTGCCTTTCCGGGACGACTTGGTTGGTGGGCGCCATCAGGCGGGCCAGCGCGGCCGAGGTCAGCCGCGCCGCAGGCGAATCGGCGCGCGAGGTCAGGCAGATGGGGACCAGCCCGCCGAGGACGACCCCGGCGGCCAGCGCGCCCATGAAATGGACCATCATCTTGAACAGGGCGTTGCCGGCGTCGATGTCGGGCACCACCAGGGCATCGGCATGGCCGGCCACCGGGTGGCGCACGCCCTTGATGCGCGCCGCCTCTTCCGAGACGGCGACGTCGAAGGCCAGCGGCCCGAACACCAGGGCACCGTCGATGCCGGCGCAGCGGGCCGTCACCTCGGCGGCATCGACCGAGGACCGGATGCGCTCAGAGACCTCCTCGGTGGACGACAGGATCGCCACCTTGGGCTCGGCGATGCCGGTGGCATGGGCGAGGTCGACCAGGTTGCGGACGATGTCGACCTTGGTCTCGACGTTGGGATGGACGTTGACCGCCGCGTCCGACAGCAGCAACGGTCCCCGGCCGGGAACGGTCAGGTGGAAGGCGTGGGTGAAGCGCCGCCCGGCCCGCAGGCCGCGGGTCTTGTCGAGCGCGGCCAGCATCAGCACGTCGGTGTGCAAATGCCCCTTCATCACCGCCCCGCAGACGCCGTCGCGGGCCAGGCCGACGGCGATGCGGGCGGCGTCGCGGTCGGAAGCCGCGGGCACCACCCACACCTCGCCCAGGTCCCAGTCGATGCTGCGGGCCGACTCGGTTATGGCGTCGACGTCGCCGACCAGGAACGGCTCGATCAGCCCCTCGTCCGCCGCCAGCCTGGCGCCTTCCAGCGCCAGGGGAGAGCCGGCCGCCGCTACCGCCGTCGGCACGGGGCCGAGTTGGCGGGCGCGTTCAACCAGGTCTTGCGCGTTGGCGTGGGCAAGAGGCATCGACCTGCCCTCCCTAGGCGACGGTATAAGCCTTGTACTTGTCGAGCATGCGTGCCGGCTTCTTCAGCGCGTCGCGGCGGAACGGTTCGCCCAGCGACTGGGTGACCATCAGTTCCAGGACCGTCGGCCGGCCCGACAGGCAGGCCTGCCTGAGCGCGTCGCCGACCTGGTCGGGCTGGTCGATGCGGAAGCCGTCGGCCCCCATCGACTGGGCCACCGCCGCCCAGCTGGGATTGGCCAGGTTGGTGCCGATGAAGCGGTTGGCGTAATAGTCGATCTGGTTCTTCTTCTCGGCGCCCCACTGGCCGTTGTTGAACACCACCGCCACCGCGGGGATGTTCTCGCGCACCGCCGTCAGCACCTCGTTGAGGCTCATGCCCCAGGCGCCGTCGCCCACATAGGCGATAGCCGGCCGGTCGGGCCGGGCCACCTTGCAGCCCAGCGCCGTCGGATAGGCGTAGCCGCAGTTGCCGTAGCTCATGGCGGCAAAGAAACTGTCGGGTCGGTTGAAGCGCAGGTGGCTGTTGGCCAGCGAGCAGATGTTGCCGATGTCGGTGGTGACCATGGCGTCCTCGGGCAGGGCGCGTTCCAACTCGCGCAGCGCGCGCCGCGGCGCGATCGGCGACGAGGTCTCGGTCGACGCGCTGTCCCGCTCGCTTTCCCACGCGGACTTGCGGCGGTCGACCGCGGCCTTGCGCTCGTCACGGGGCGCCAGGCAGCGCGGCGACAGGCGGTGCAGGCGGGCCATCAACTCGGCCGCGGACTTGCCGGCGTCGCCCAGGATGGCGACCTCCACCGGCTTGACCAGGCCCAGCATGCGGTGGTCGATGTCGACCTGGATGATCCGCGCCGTCTTTGGCCAGTAGTCGATGCCGTATTGCGGCAGAGTGCCGAACGGCCCCAGCCGGGTGCCCAGCGCCAAGATCACGTCGGCCTTGGACATGATCGCCATCGCCGCCTTGGAGCCGTTGTAGCCCAAGGGGCCGCACATCAGCGGATGGTTGGCGGGGAAGGCGTCGTTGTGCAGGTAGCTGGCGACCGCCGGCGCCCCCAGGAACTCGGCCAGGGCCACGCAGTCGGCGACACCGCCGCCCATGACCACGCCGCCGCCCGAGATGATCACCGGGAATTCGGCATCGGCCAGGATGCGCGCCGCCTGGTCCAGGCTGTCGGACGATCCGGGACCGTAGCTGATGCGCAAGGGCGTCGGGATCTCGACGTCGATCTGGCCATAGAAGAAGTCGCGCGGAATGTTGAGCTGGGTGGGCCCGCGCTCGAGCCGGGCCAGTTGGAAGGCGCGGCCGGTGAACTCGGCGATGCGGTCGGCCCGGTTGACGTGGCCCTGCCACTTGGTGATCTTCTCGAAGAAGGGCAGCTGCTCGACTTCCTGGAAGCCGCCGTGGCCCATGGTGGCAGTGCCCGATTCCGGCGTGATGCACACCACCGGCGAATGCGCCCAATAGGCGGCGGCGATGGCGGTGACGAAATTGCTGATGCCGGGGCCGTTCTGGGCGATGCACACCCCCACCCCGCCCGAGGCGCGGGCGAACCCGTCGGCCATGTGGCCGGCGCCCTGTTCGTGGGCGGTGGGAACGAAGCGGATGCCGGCGGGCTCGAACAGGTCCAGGGCGTCCATGAACGCCGAGCCGACGATGCCGAACACCTCTTTCACGCCGTTGGCGACCAGCGTTTCGACGAAGGCCTCGCTGGGGGTCATCGTGGTCATGCGGTCCTCCGCGGAAGCATCGGAAATCTCTACAAGACCTGATGCTTCGGCCCGGACCGCACCACCCGATTGGACGGCTGATGCGCCTTGGGGATAGGACCTATCTCTACGGCGAGGACAGACGTCGCCGGGCGGTTTCGGCCCATGGCCCGACCGGGTCGAGACGAAGATAAGCCTGCCAGTGCGCCTGCGCGTCGCGGGCACGGCCGCACCATTCCAGGCACTGGGCCAGGTTGTAGTGGGCGTCGGCGTAAGCCTGGTCGGCGGCCACCGCGCGTTCCAGCGCCACCACCGCGTCGGCGTGGCGGCCGTCCTCGGCCAGCAGGTCGGCCAGGTTGTACCAGGCCTCGGCCAGGTCGGGCTGCAGGCCGGCGGCCCGGCGGAACTCGGCCATGGCCTCGTCGATCAGCCCGGCGTCGCGCAACAGGTTGCCCAGGTTGAAGCGGGCCTCGGCAAAATCGGGACGGGCGGCGACGGCGTTGCGGAACGCCTGCCATGCCTCCTCCAGCCGGTCCTGACGGTCGCAGGCAAGGCCGTGCTCGAACCATTCCTCCGCCGTCCACCCATACAGCCGCATGAACACCCTCCTTCGTCGGGAGGAGAGGCTATGCGAGCAAAACCCAGCAAACGGTTAAGCCCGCCGGGTTCGACAGGGGCACCCGGGCGGGTTAGAATTGCACCAACGGGGACAAGGACGAAAAGGGATGCTGCGAGGCACTTTCCTCGGCCGTTGGATGGCCGCTGCGGTCCTGGGGGTTTTGCTGCTGGGCGGTCCCGCCTTGGCCGCGGAAGCCATCCACCTGACCACCGGCATGCGCGAACCGTGGACCACCGCCGAGCGATCCGGCTTCACCGACCTGCTGGTGCGCGAGCTGTTCCGCCGCCTGGGCCGCGACGGCACCGTCGAGTTCAACGGCGCCTCGGCCCGCGCCCTGTCGCTGGCCGACCTGGGCACCGACGACGGCCTGGCCGCCCGGGTGGCCGGCCTGGACAAGGAATACCCCAACCTGATCCGCGTGCCCGAAAAGATCTTCGACAACGACTTCGTCGCCGGGTCGGAGGGACCCGCCGTTGCCACCGATCGCTGGGAGGCCATGGCGCCGTTCAGCGTCGCCTACATCATCGGCTGGCAGATCTTCGAGCACAACCTGCCCAAGGTCCGCGAATTGACCATGGCCAAGGATTCCCGCCAGCTGCTGACCCTGCTGAAATCGGGCAAGGTCGAGATGGTGCTGCACGAGCGCTGGCAGCTGTTGTGGCATGCCCGGGCGCTCGGCATGCAGGTGCGCATCCACGAGCCGCCGTTGGCCCGCGTGCCCATGTACCTCTACCTCAACCGCCGCCATGCCGAGCTGATCGCCCCCATTTCTCGCGAGCTGGCGGCGATGAAGGCGGACGGCACCTACGACCGCTTAGCCGCCCAGGCCTTCGCCGGGCTGGGCGGCGGCCGCACCCCGTTGTTCCATTGAGCCCGCCGATGACGCCTCGCTCGGCCATCGCCCAGCGCCTGATGCGCCGCCTGGTGACGGCCGCCGGCGTGCTTGCGGTGCTGGCCACCGCCACCCAGGCGTGGCTGGAATATCGCTACGACCTGGGTGCGCTCGATGCCCAGATGGGCCACATCGAGACCGGCTATCTGGACAGCATCGTCGAAACCACCTGGCTGGAAGACACCGAGCGCCTGAACCTGCTGGTCGCCGGCATCTCGCGCATGCCCGACATTGCCGAGGTCGAGGTGCGCGGCCTGGACGACCACATCCTCGCCCAGGCCCGCCACCACCAGGCCGAGCACCCGGTGGTGCGCAGCTGGCCGTTGGAACGGACCTACCGCGACCGGGGTCTGCGCATCGGCGAGTTGACCGTCACCGCCAGCCTGGACGACATCCGCGCTCGCGCCGTCAAGCGCATCTGGATGGCGCTGGCGGCCAACGCGGTGCTGATCGCGGCGGTGGCCACCATCTTGTACGCCACGGTCGACAGCCTGGTGACCGGGCGGCTGCGCTCGCTGGCGCGGCGGGCCCGCATGCTGGGCCGCGAAGGGCCGCTGGCCGAGATTGCCGAAAGCTACGACAGTGCCGAACAGGACGAACTGGGCGACCTGGCCCGCGCCTTCCGCGAGATGCGCCGCCAGCTGGCCACCTCGTACACCGCGCTGCAAGACAGCGAGAACCGCCTGCGCGAACTGTTCACCAACACCCCCGTCTCGCTGTGGGACGAGGACTATTCGGCGGTCAAGCGCGAGTTGGACGGCCTGCGCGCCTCGGGCAACGACCTGGCCGCCCATCTGGAGGCCGAACCCGGCCTGGTGCGCCGGCTGGCCGGGCTGGTCCAGGTGCTCGACGTCAACGAGGCCTCGGTCAGCCTGCACCGCGCCGACAGCCGCGAGGACCTGCTGGGCAGCCTGGACCGCATCCTGACCCCGGCCAGCCTGATCGCCTTCCGCCACCAGCTCGAGGCCATCTGGCACGGCCGCACCCAGGTGGTGGCCGAGTCCGAGGTCAAGACCCTGGACGGCGAGCCGCGCCAGGTCATCGTCCACTGGCTGGTACCGCCCGGCCACGAGGACAACCTGGACCGGGTGCTGGTGTCGGTGCTCGACATCACCGAGCGCAAGGACGCCGAACAGGCCCTGGCCATCACCATCGAGAAACTGATGCAGGCCAACAGCGAGTTGGAGCGCTTCGCCCACATCGCCGCCCACGACTTGCAGGAACCGGTGCGCAACGTGGTCAGCTTCGGCCAGCTGCTGGAACGCCGGCTGGGTGCCGGCCTCGACCCCGAGGCGGCGGACTATCTGGCCTATCTGAAGGCCGCAGCCATGCGCATGCAGGAACAGGTGACCGGGCTGCTCTCCTATTCGCGCACCGGCCACGCGCCGCGCAGCATGGCCGAAGTCGACCTGGGCGCCGTCGCCCACATGGCCGCCCAGACCGTGGCCGCCGCGGTGGCCGAGGCCGGCGGCACCATCTCGGTCGGCACCCTGCCCACCGTCCGCGGCGACGCGGCGCAGTTGGGCGAGGTGTTCGCCCACCTGTTGTCCAACGCGGTGAAATTCCGCCGCAGCGACGCTGCCCCCGAGATCACCGTCGGCGCCAGCCGCGAGGGCACCGAGTGGCTGGTGTCGGTGGCAGACAACGGCATCGGCATCGACCCGCGCTTCCACGAGGCGGTGTTCCAGGTGTTCGCCCGCCTGCACGTGCCCGGCCGCTTCCCCGGCGCCGGCCTGGGCCTGGCCACCTGCCGGCGCATCGTCGAACGCCACGGCGGGCGCATCTGGGTCGACTCGGATCTGGGCCGCGGCACCATTGTGCGCTTCACCCTGCCGGCCTGACCTCTCCGTTCGGTCCCCACGCACTCCCGGGCAGCTATAGCCCTGTGATCCCGTGGACGGCGGCCCGCGACCGGGCATAGTGGACCCACGAAGCAGCATCCGGGTTGCAGCCATGCAAGGACCGCGACCGAGCACGACCGAGGTCGTCCTGGTCTCCGGCGCGTCGAGCGGCATCGGTCGCGAGCTGGCCCTGGCCTGGGCGCGGCCGGGGGCGGTCCTGCACCTGTGCGCACGCCGCCCCCAGGCCCTGGCCGAGACCGCCGCCATGTGCCGCGCCCTGGGCGCCGAGGTGCACCCGCGCGTCGCCGACGTCACCGACCGCGCCGCCATGGAGGAGTGGATCACCGCCGTCGACGCCCACACCCCCATCGACGTGCTGGTGGCCAATGCCGGCATCTATGGGGGGCGCGAGGGACCCGAAGGCGAAAGCGCCGAACAGGCGCGCGCCATCTTCGACACCAACCTGGGCGGCACCCTGAACCTGGTGCTGCCGGCCCTTCCAGGCATGCGGCGGCGCCACCGCGGACGGATCGTGCTGATCAGTTCGCTGGCGGGGTTCCGCGGCCAGCCGGTGATGCCGGCCTATTCGGCCAGCAAGGCGGCGGTCCGGGTGTGGGGCGAAGCCCTGCGCGGCTGGCTGGCCGCCGAGGGCGTCACCGTCACCGTGGTCTGCCC
>JBLNBU010000235.1:0-30452 GCA_050260215.1 Actinomycetota bacterium | reverse complement strand
CTCTAGCCAATCAGATTCTTCGGCACAAACAAGCTCTTCGTAGCCTGGTGAGCTGTCTCGACGTGGCGGCGGCCGTTGGCGAGGCTGATGGCGGCGTGGCCAGGGAGCAGGGCGTCGAAGTCGAGCCGGGCGAGCACCGCAACACTTTCGTCAACGCGCCCAAGGTGTTGGATGGCGTTCTTCGCATCAAGGCTGATCCGCGCATCCGCCTGGCGGGCCAGGTCGCCGGCTGCGAGGGCTATGTGGAAAGCGCCGCCTTGGGCCTGCTGGCCGGCCGCTTCGCCGCCGCCGAGGCAGCGGGTGCGACGCCGGTACCGCCACCCGTCACCACCGCGCTGGGGGCGCTGCTGGCGCACGTCACCGGTGGCGCCACCGTCGACACCTTCCAGCCGATGAACATCAATTTCGGGCTGTTCCCGCCCCCGCCCGAGCGCGACGCCAATGGCCGGCGGGTCAAGGGGCGCGAGCGCAAGAAGCTCTATACCGAGCGGGCCGCCGCCGACCTTGCCCCCTGGCTGCAGGGCAGCTGAGCGGCGCAGGTGCCGCAGTCGCACACCGCCTGGACGGCGCCCAGGATGTCGCGCAGGCCGCACGGCTTGTTGAGATAGGCCTGGGGGTCGAGTTCGGACAGCTGCGCCTCGGTCGGCCGTTCGGCCGACATCACCACCACCGGGACGCCGCCCAGGCGCGGATGCCGGCGCTGGGCGGCACGAAAGCCGTAGCCGTCCAGCCGCGGCATGCGCAGGTCCAGCAGGATGACGCAGGGCAATTGGGCGGCCGTCTCCAGCTTGTCGAGCGCGTCCTGCCCGTCACAGGCGCTGACCACCGCATGGCCGGCCATGGTCAGCAGGCTTCCATAGGTCTCGCGGCAGGCGGAGTCGTCATCCACCACCATCACCTGACACGTACCCACCGCCCCGTCCTTCATGGCTCTCGCCTCCTACCCCTAGAGAGATAGGGCAGCGGGGCCCGCGGGCGCAAAGGTGCGAAGGCATAGCGATTCCGCCTGCCCCAGCGCTTAAGGTTAATACCTGAAAACCAAAGGCGGAGGTTACCGGCGCTCGATGAGCTCGATCTTGTAGCCGTCCGGGTCCTCGACGAAGGCGATCGCCGTGCTGCCGTGCTTCATCGGCCCCGGCGGGCGCGGGATCTTCACCCCTTCCGCGGCCAGCCTTTCACAGGCGCCATGGATGTCGGACACGCCGATGGCCAGGTGGCCGAAGCCGGTGCCCAACTCGTAGGAGGCGGTGTCCCAGTTGTGGGTCAACTCGACCACCGTGTGGTCGGTCTCGGCCCCATAGCCGACGAAGGCCAGGGTAAACCGGCCTTCAGGATAGTCTTGCCGGCGCAACAGCCGCATCCCCAGCAGCCGGGTGTAGAAGTCGATGGAGCGGTCCAGGTCGCCGACCCGGATCATGGTGTGCAGCAGCCGCCAGTCGCTCATGGCTCGCTTCTCCCTTGCAGATGGTCCAGCACTGCCGCGGCGGCGCGTTCGCTGGGCGATTGGCCGCCCCAGCCCATGCGGCGCATGGCCTCGCGGGCATCGCCGACCTGGATGGCACGGACCTGCCCGTCGTCCAGGAGCCGCGCAACCGCCGCGGCCAACCGGTCCGGCCGGCAGTCGTCCTGCAGCAGTTCGGGCATCACCGCGCGGTCCATGATGATGTTGACCAGGGTGGCGAATTTCAACTTCAGGCCCAGAAAGCGCGTGGCGACGAAGGCCGACACCTTCGACACCTTGTAGGCGATCACCGCCGGCAGTCCGGCCAGTGCCAGTTCCAGCGCCACCGTGCCGGATGCCGCCAGGGCGGCGTTGCAGGCGGCAAAGGCGTCGTACTTCTCGGCGGTGCCGCGCAGCACGATGGCCGGCACGGCCCACGTGGCCGCCGCGGCGGTCACCTTGTCGGCCACGGTCTCGACGGTGGGGACCACCGCCACCAGCCCGGGATGGCTGTCCTTGAGCAGAGCCAGGGTCTCGGCGAAGACGGGCAGCAGCCGCCCGGTCTCCGAGGTCCGGCTGCCGGGCAGCACACACACCAACTGGGTGTCCGCGTCCAAGCCGTGGCGAGCGCGGAACCCGGCGCCGTCGCCTGTCTCGGCGCCGCTTTCCACCACCGGATGGCCCACATGCAGGGTCCTCAGCCCGTCCTTCTCGAACCACGGCGGCTCGTTGGGCAGCAAGGCCAGCAGCAGGTCCAGCACGGCGGCCAGCTTCTTGGTGCGGTTGGGCTTCCACGCCCACACCATGGGCGCCACGTAGTGGATGCGCGCCGCCCGCGCCCCCGCCTTCTTCAGCCCCTTTTGGATGCGGCCGGTGAAGCCCCACGAATCGATGGTCACCACCGCGTCGGGGTTCAGCCGGGCGATGTCGGCCAGGGTCTGGTCGACCCGGCGCAGGATGTTGGGAATGCGGGGCAGCACCTCGACCAGGCCCATCACCGACAGTTCGGCCATGGGAAACAGGCTCTCCAGGCCCTGGGCTCGCATGGCCTCGCCGCCGATGCCGGCGAAGCGGATGGACGGGTCGCGGCGCTTGAGCGCCCCCATCAGCCGACCGCCCAGCAGGTCGCCCGAGGGCTCGCCGGCGATGACGTAGATCAGCACGGGGCGACCCCGACCACGAACAGCCCCAGCCGGTCGGCCTCGGCGCCGATGGCGTCGCGGCCCAGCACCAGGGCGCCGCCCGCCTCGACGGCGATGCCCCGCAAGCCGGCCGAGGCCGCCTCGCGCACGGTGGCCAGGCCGATGGTGGGCAGGTCGATGCGGCGATCCTGGCCGGGCTTCCTGACCTTGACCAGCACGCCGCCCGCTCCCTGGCGGGCCAGGTCGGCGCAGCGGCGGATCAGGCGGTCGGTGCCCTCGATGGCCTCGACACCCAGCACGATGCCTTGCTGCACCACCGCCGCCTGGCCGACGTCGAGCGCGCCCAGGCCCTTGGCCACCTGGATGCCGCGGGCGATGTCGGCCTCGGCCTGTTCATCGGGCTGGATGGTGCCGTAGGGGCCGGCCACCGCCAGGCAGTCGGCCAGCACCTGGTCGACGCCGACCACCTTGAAGCCTTCGTCCTCGAGCTCGTGCACCACCGCGCGCAACAGCCCGTCGTCGCCCAGCGCCTTCAGGCCCACCTTGGCGAAGAAGCGCGCCGTGCGCAGGTCGGGGGCCATTTCCTTCAGGCTGGGACGGCGGACGGGGCCGATCATCACCACCTCGGCGACGCCGACATCGTGCAGGCGCTTGAAGCCGGTGCCCGCCTCGCCCAGGCGGATCCAGTCGGCCGGCGCGTCGCCGATCACCGAGGGGTCGGCGTGGCCTTCGAGGGCAAGGATGTGGTAGGGGCGCCCCTCGGCCCGGCACGCCGCGGCGACGAGCCCCGGGAGCTCGCCACCGCCGGCGATTATGCCGAGCTTAAGCGCCATCCCCGAAATTCGGCGTGCACAAGGAACGCGACGAATCGGCGCGGATGAAGGCGATGATGTCGGCGACCACCGGATTGGTGGCGAACTGCTCCTCGACGTCGGACAGGCGCTCCTGGAGGGTGCCTTCGGGGGCGAACAGCAGGCGATAGGCGTTGCGCAGCGTGTGGATGTCGTCGCGCGAAAATCCGCGGCGCTTCAGCCCGACGATGTTCAGCCCCGACAGATGCGCCCGGTTGCCGATCACCGCCCCGAACGGGATGATGTCGTTCTCGACCCCTGAACAGCCGCCGATCATGGCGTGCTTGCCGATGCGCACGAACTGGTGCACCGCCGACAGCCCACCCAGGATGGCGAAGTCGCCGACGGTGACGTGGCCGGCCAGGGTGGCGTTGTTGGCCAGGATAACGCTGCTGCCGATGCGGCAGTCGTGGGCGACGTGGCTGCCGACCATGAACAGGCAGTCGTCGCCGACGGTGGTCACCATGCCGCCGCCCTTGGTGCCGGGGTTCATGGTGACGTGCTCGCGGATCTGATTGCGGGCGCCGATCACCAGGGTCGAGGGCTCGCCCTCGTATTTCAGGTCCTGGGGCGGATGGCCGATCGAGGCGAACGGATAGATGCGGGTGGCCTCGCCGATGGTGGTGCGGCCGGCGACCGAGACGTGTGAGACCAGCTCGACCGCCGGGCCGAGCTCGACGTCGGGGCCGACCACGCAAAAGGGGCCGACGCTGACGGTGTCGGCCAGCCGGGCCTTGGGATCGACGATGGCGGTGGGATGGATGGTGGGCATCAGCTGTCCAGGATCATGGCGGCGAAGGTGGCTTCGGCCATCAAGGTCCCGTCGACCTTGGCCTCGCCGCGGAACTTCCACACGTTCCCGCGCGAGCGGTCCTTGTGGACATGGATGTGCAGGCGGTCGCCCGGGCCCACCGGCTTGCGGAAGCGGGCATCGTCGACGCTCATGAAATAGACCAGCTTGCCCTCGGCCGACGGGCCCAGCGAGTGGACGACCAGCACCGCGGCGGTCTGGGCCATGGCCTCGATGATCAGCACGCCCGGCATCACCGGATGGTTGGGGAAGTGGCCCTGGAAGAACGGCTCGTTGATGGTGACGTTCTTGACGCCGACGGCGCTTTCGTTGGTGACCACGTCCTCGACCCGGTCCACCATCAGGAAGGGATAGCGGTGGGGGATCATCTGCATGATGCGATTGATGTCGATCACGTTCGACGCATCGCTGACCATGGTGTTCATCGGTCCTGCCCTCTCTTCGACTTCCGTCCGCTCTTTTCGGCGGCACTCGACTACTTCTTGCGGGCCATTTTGCCCAGCACGGCGCACTGGCGCAGCCAGTCGCTCATCGGCACTGCGGGCGAACCGCCGACGGTCTCGCCGGGGCCGATGTCGCGCATGACGCCGCTTTGGGCGGCGATGCGGGCCCCTGCCCCGATCTTCAGGTGGCCGGTGATGCCGGCCTGGCCGCCGGCGGCGACGAAGTCGCCCATCCGGGTGCTGCCCGAGATCCCCACCTGGGCGACGATGACGCATCCGCGCCCGAGCTGCACGTTGTGCCCGATCTGGACGAGATTGTCGATCATGCAGCCGTCGCCGATCACAGTATCGGGCCCGGCACCCCGGTCGATGGTGGCGTTGGCCCCGATCTCGACCCCGTCGCCGATGCGTACGCAGCCCAGTTGCGGCACCTTGAGGTGACCCTGCGGCCCCATGGCGAAGCCGAAACCGTCCTGGCCGATGCGGGCACCCGGATAGATGTTGACCCGCCGGCCGATGATGGCGTGCGACACGGTGGCGCCAGCGCCGACGATGCCGTCGTCGCCGATGACCACCCCGGCCCCGATCACCGCATTGGCGCCGATCCGGCAGCGCTGGCCGATTTCGGCCCGGGCGCCGATGAACGCGCCCGGTTCGATGCGGCAGTCCGGCGCGACCACGGCGGTGGGATCGACCCAGGCGGTCGGCGCCACCCACGGCTCGGGCGCGGTGACGGGATAGAAGGCCTGGGCAATGCGGGCATAGGCGCGGTACGGATCGGACGACAGCAGCAGCTGCATGCCGGGCGGGGCCCGGTCGACCATCTCGGGGGCGACGACGCAGGCGCCGGCCTTGCTGGCCTCGAAGGCAGCGGCGTACTTGCGGTTGTCGAGGAAGCCGATGTCGGTGGCGCCGGCGGTCTCGAGCGGCGCCACGTCGGTGAACTCGGCGGCAGGATCGGCGCCCGGTGCCAGCTTGGCTTCGGCGATTTCGGCCAGCCGCCCCAGCGTGAACGGTCCGGCGACGGTGAAGAAACGGGGATCGGCCATGGTGGCGCTACTTCCTTGCGGGCTTCTTGGGTGCGGCGGCCGCCTCGCCTTCGACGGCGGGCGACTGCATGGCCACCGACGGCAAGGACTTATTCAGGCGCTCGACCACGGTGGCGGTCACGTCCATGCGCGGGTCGTGGAGGAACACCTGCTGCTTCTGCAGCACCAGGTTGGCGCCGTATTCGTTGGCGACTTCCTCGGTGACGCGGATGAAGGCCTGCATCACCTGGCCCATGGCGTTGGTGTAGGACTTCTCCACCGCCTGCAGCACCGTCTGGTAACGGCGATTGAACTCGGCCACCTGCTGTTCGAAGCTGCGCGCCTTGGCCTGCCAGGCCTCCGGCGTCATGGTCGACTTCTCGGTGACCAGGGCGTTCTCGGTCTCCTTGAGCGCCTTGCGGGTGGCCTCGAACTCGGTCTGGTACTTCTGCATCACCTGTTCGCGCTGGGTACGCAGGCTTTGCGCCGCGACCGAATCACGCTGTGCCGCCTGCATGTCGACGACGATGACCACGGGCACCGGCAGCTTGGCGCCGCCATCCGCCGCCGCAGCGGCCCCCGCGCCCAACAGCGTCACGACGACGGCGAGGACGGCCCGCCAATGGCGGGCGCCCAGCTGGAGGGACATCAGAACCTCGTACCGAAGTTGAAGCGGAAGAGCTCCTTCTTGTCGAAGCTCTCCTTCATCACCGGGAAGCCCAGGTCCAGGGCCACCGGGCCCATGGGCGACTTCCAGGTGACACCGGCACCGATCGACATGCGGATGGCATTGGACTGGTTGACGTCGGTGGTGCTGGAACTGTCGGTCGGGCCGACGGTACCGAAGTCGGAGAACACCTCGCCGGCCAAGCCGAATTCCTCGGGCAGGCCCAGCGGGAAGCGGACCTGGGCCGAACCGACCGCCTGCCACAGGCCGCCCAGGGCGTCGCCGGTGTTGGCGTCACGCGGGCTGACGCCGGCGTTGGCGAAGCCGCGCAGGCTGTCGCCGCCGACGAAGTAGCGCTCGGTGATGCGCACCCGCTCGCCGATGCCGGAGATGATGCCGACATTGCCCGTCACGCCCAGCACGGTCCGCTCGGCAAGCGTCCAGTACTGGCCGGCGCCGAAGTTGTTGCGGATGTAGCGCTGGTCGCCGCCCAGGCCGGCGAACTCGTTGTTCATGCGCAGGTAGTAACCCTCGGTCGGATCGATGCGCGAGTCGCGGCGGTCATAGAGCAGGGTCTGGGCGACCGACGACGTCACCGTCACGCCCTCCTGCTCGAGGATGTAGCGCGAGGCGCCCGAGGACACGTTCTCCAC
Source organism: Actinomycetota bacterium (assembly GCA_050260215.1). GTDB lineage: Bacteria > Pseudomonadota > Alphaproteobacteria > Rhodospirillales > Magnetospirillaceae > JBLNBU01. The sequence continues at coordinate 23,416 of JBLNBU010000235.1, read as the reverse complement.
CTTGTCCTGCTTGAGCAGGTAGCGCCAGCTCTGGCTCAGCGTCTCGCTGATGGCATAGCCGGTGCGCAGGGCGCCGCCCATGGTGCTCGAGTCGTACGAGCTTTCCTTCTGGAGCTTGCGGGTGATCGCAAAGGCGTCGGCGCCGGCCGACAGATTGCGGTCGAGGAAGTACGGCTCGGTGAAGGCGAAGTCGATCTGGTTGCGCTTGGTGCCGACCGAAGTGCGCGCCATCATGTCCTGGCCGCGGCCGAGCAGGTTGCGCTCACGCAAGGACACCTCGGCCAGCGGACCGGCCGACGACGACCAGCCGACGCCGAACGACAGTTCGCCGGTGGACTTCTCCTGGACGTCGACCTTGATGACGGTGCGGTCGGGCGCGGTCTCGGAGGGGACGTTGTTGATGTCCACCTTCTCGAAGAAGTTCAGATCGCGCAGGCGCTGGCGGGTGCGGCGCAGCTTGGCGGTGTTGAAGGCGTCGCCCTCGACCAGCTTGAACTCGCGGCGGATGACCTTGTCCAGGGTGCGCACGTTGCCGCCGATGTCGATGCGGTCGACATAGACGCGCGGGCCTTCCTGGATGTCGTAGACGACGTCGATGATCTTGGTGTCGCGGTTGCGGTTGACCTGCGGCCGGATGTCGACGAAGGCGTAGCCCTTCGAGCCCACGGCATCGGTCAGCTTCTGGACGATGTCCTCGACCTCGTCGGCGTTGTACCACTCGCCGGGCTCCGAGATCAGGAAGGGGTTCAGCTCCTCGCCCTTCAGGTCCTTGAGGTGGGCGTTGATGGTCGACGTGCCGAACTTGTAGCGGTCGCCTTCCTCGATGGTGAAGGTGATGAAGAAGCCTTCGCGGTCGGGGGTCAGCTCGGCCACGGCCGAGACCACGCGGAAGTCGGCGAAGCCGTGCTTCAGGTAGTAGCGGCGCAGCAGTTCGCGGTCATAGGTGACGCGGTCGGGATCATAGGTGTCGTCGGACGACAGGAACCGGTACCAGCGCTCTTCCTTGGTCTGCAGCACTTCGCGCAGCTTCGATTCCGAATAGCGGTGGTTGCCGATGAAGTTGATGCGCTTGACGTAGGTGCCGGGGCCCTCGTCGATCTCGAACACCAGGTCGACGCGGTTCTGCTCGAGCTGGATGATCTTGGGCTCGACGGTGGCGGCGAAGCGACCGGAGCGGCGGTAGATGTCGAGGATGCGCTTGACGTCGTTCTGCACCTTGGTCCGGGTGTAGACGGTGCGCGGGCGCAGCTGGACCTCGGCCTGCAGGTCCTCGTCCTTGATGCGCTTGTTGCCCTCGAAGGCCAGGCGATTGATGATCGGGTTCTCGACCACGCGCACCACCAGGTTGTCACCCTCGCGGCGGATCGAGACGTCGGCGAACAGGCCGGTGTTGAACAGGGTCTTCAGCGACTTGTCGACCCGGTCGGGATCGTAGGCATCGCCCTCGGCGATGGCCATGTAGGACTTGACGGTTTCGACCTCGATGCGCTGGGTCCCCTGGACCACGATCTGGCGCACGCGCCCGGCATCCTGGGCAAGGGCCGGCAGTGCCGCGACCAGAAGGCCGACGAGCAGCACGGTCCTCAGAACGAAACTCATCAAAAGCCCCCCTCGAGCGTGCCGCAACCCTGGGCCGCGGCTCGTCTCTAGGTGGGAGAGAAGAACCGCTTGACCACGTCCCACACCGGCAAGGAAACGATGTCGTTCCTTGTCGCGAAGACCATCAAGGCCAATACCAGAAATAGCCCGACTCGGAAACCATATTCTTGGGCCTTCTCCCCCAACGGACGGCCAAGGATCGCTTCGAAACCGTAGAAAAGAAGGTGGCCTCCGTCGAGGACGGGAATGGGGAAGAGATTGATCAAACCGAGGTTGAGGGACAGAAGTATGGTATAGAAGACTACGCTGGCGAAGCCGAGTTGCGCTGCCTCCCCTGCCCCGCGGGCGATGCGGATGGGTCCGCCCAGCTCGTCGCTGTCGCGGGTGCCGTTGATCATCTGGCCGATGCCGACGAAGGTCGAGGTGACCATGCTCTCGGTCTCGCGCAGGGATTCCAGCAGCGCCGAGACGGGGCCGTGGCGCAGGATGCGGGTGCTGGCCGGGTCGGCTGAGATGCCCAGCACCGGCACCTTCTCCATGTCCCCGAACACGCCCTTGCGCTGGATCACGCGGGGCTTGGCGCTGATGGACAGCGTGTCCTGGCCGCGCTCGACGGTCAGCACCAGCGGATGCTCGATTTCCAGGCGGACGATGCGCTGGATGTCCTGGAAGCGCTCGACCTTGGTGTTGTTGATGGCGACGATGCGGTCGTGGGGCTTCAGCCCGGCTTCCTCGGCGGCGGTGCCGGAGTGAACCTGGCCGACCACCGGCTCGGTCACCGGCTGGCCCAGCACCATGAACATCAGCGACAGGCCGACGATGGCGAACAGGAAGTTGGCGGCCGGGCCGGCGAAGATGATGGCGGCGCGCTGGCCCAGGCGCTTGTGATGGAAGCAGACGGCCTTTTCCTCGTCGGTCATCGGCGTGTCGTCGACGGTGGCCGAGGCGGCGTCGGCATCGCCGAACATCTTGACGTAGCCGCCCAACGGCAGCCAGCTGATGCGCCAGCGCGTGCCGGTCTTGGCGGTCCAGCCCCACAGTTCCGGGCCGAAGCCGACCGAAAATACGTCGACGCGCACGCCGTTGAGCCGGGCGACCATGAAGTGGCCCAGTTCGTGGACGAACACCACCACGGTCAGGATGGCGAGGAAGACGACGCCGTAGTTCCAGAGGCCCGAAAGCAGGTGTTCCATGTCCATCCGAAGTGTCTAGAGGGGACGCTTGCCCTTGACCAGTTCGCGCGCCACTTCGCGCGCCCTGGCATCGATGGCCAGCACGTCGTCGATCGAGCCCAGCGGCACCGACGGCAGGGTTTCCATGGTGCGCTCGACCAGGCGGGCGATGTCCAGGAAGCCGATGGCGCGCCCCAGGAAGGATTCGACGGCGATCTCGTTGGCGGCGTTCATCACCGTCGGCGCCGAGCCGCCGGTCTTGAGCGCCAGCCGCGCCAGGCGCAGCGAGGGGAAGCGCTCGGTGTCGGGCGCCTCGAAGGTCAGCTGCTGCCAGGCGGCCAAGTCCAGGCGCGGCGCCGGGGCATAGATGCGCTCGGGCCAGCCCAGGGCATAGGCGATGGGCGTGCGCATGTCGGGCGAGCCCAGCTGCGCCAGCACCGAGCCGTCCACATAGGCCACCAGGCTGTGGATGACCGACTGCGGGTGGACGACGATGTCGATCTTGTCCTCGGGCATGGCGAACAGGTGGTGCGCCTCGATCAGTTCCAGGCCCTTGTTGAACATGGACGCCGAATCCACCGAGATCTTGGCGCCCATGGACCAGTTGGGATGGGCCACCGCCTGCTCGGGGGTGACGTCGGCCATGGATTCGCGGGTGCGCGTGCGGAACGGCCCGCCCGAGGCGGTCAGGATGATCTTCTCGACCTTGTCGTGCTGGTCGAAGTCGAACACCTGGAAGATGGCCGAATGCTCGGAATCGACCGGCAGCATAGTCGCCTTGTGCTTGGCCACCTCGGCCATCACCAGGTCGCCGGCGCAGACCAGGGTCTCCTTGTTGGCCAGGCCGACGACGCAGCCGCGGCGCACCGCAGCCAAGGTCGGCGCCAGGCCGGCGGCGCCGACGATGGCGGCCATTACCCAGTCGGCCGGCCGCTCGGCGGCGGCGACCACGGCATCCGCGCCGGCGGCGGCTTCGATGCCGCTGCCCGACAGCGCCTGCTTCAGGGCACCGTAGGCGGCGGGATCGGCGACCACCGCCATCTTCGCCTTCAGCCGGCGGGCCTGGTCGGCCAGCAGGTCGGCCTGGGAATTGGCCACCAGCGCCTCGACCCGGTACAGGTCGGGACGGGCCTCGACCAGCTCGACCGTGTTCTTGCCGATCGAACCGGTCGATCCCAGGATGGTAACCCCGCGCCTGCCGTCGCTCATGCTCTCCCCCTTATCGCCACCCGAGGGCGGCCTCGTTGCCGGTGAGCAGCACCGCCGCCACCGCCGCGGCGACGACCAGCAGGCCGTCGACCCGGTCGAGCACCCCACCGTGCCCGGGAATGATGTTGCTGGAGTCCTTGACCCCGCAGCGGCGCTTGACCCAAGACTCGGCCAGGTCGCCGGCCTGCGAGACCACCGCCATGCCGGCGCTGGCCAGGGTCATCACCACCGCGTGCTGCCCCAGGGCCAGGCCAACCCCCAGCCCCGACAGGCCGGCGCACAGGGCGCCGCCGATCAGGCCGGCCCAGGTCTTCTTGGGGCTGACCGCCGGCAGCAGCAGCGGGCCGCCGATCAGGCGGCCGAAGGCATAGGCGCCGATGTCGGTGGCCCACACCAGCAGCAGCAGCCAGAAAATGATGGCGCGGCCGTCCGCCGGGTCGTCGCGCAGCCACACCAGCGCCACCGCCGGCAGGCCGCCGTAGAGCGGCCCGAACGCCGCCCAGGCGCGCGCCGACACACCGCCCGAGGCCAGGGCGAACGCGGTCAGCACCAGCACCGGGATCAGCACCACCGCCCAGGCGGGCAGCGCCACCGCCAGGACCGACGCCACCGCCACCCCCGCCGCGGCGACCTTGCCCGACAGGGTGAAGCGGCCGGCGACCATGGTCTCCCACTCCCAGCAGACCAGGGCGGCACCAAGGGCGATCATCAGGGCGAACCACCAGCCGCCGTACCAGGCGGCGGCCAGGGCGGGCGGCGCCATCGCCAGCGCGGACAGGGCCCGGGTCTTCAGCACGAGCCGAAACGCCGTTCGCGGCCGTGGAAATCGCGGATGGCGGCCTCCAGTTCGGCACGGCCGAACTCCGGCCACAGGGTGTCGATGAACACCAGTTCGGCATAGGCGCACTGCCACAGCAGGAAATTGCTGATGCGCTTCTCGCCGCTGGTGCGGATCAACAGGTCGGGATCGGGCATGCCGGCGGTGAACAGGCTGCGGTTGATGACGTCCTCGTCGATGGCGGCAGGCGCCAGCCGGCCGGCGGCGGCCTCGGCGGCAATGCGGCGGGTCGCCTCGACCAGTTCCTGGCGTCCGCCGTAGGACAGGGCCAGCACCAGGGTCAACGCGGTGTTGGCGGCGGTCTTGGCCTCGGCCTCGTCGATCAGGGCGACGGTTTCCGGGCCCAGGCGGGCGCGGTCACCAATCACCTTGAGGCGGATGCCGTTCTTGTGCAGCGCGTTGACCTCGTTGCGCAGGTACAGGCGCAACAGCCCCATCAGGTCGGCAACCTCACCGGCGGGGCGCTTCCAGTTCTCGGACGAGAAGCCGTACAGGGTAAGATAGGAAATGCCCATCTCCCGCGCCGCCTCGACCGTGCGGCGAACCGCCTCGGCGCCGCGCTTGTGGCCGGCGGTCCGGGGCAGTCCGCGCGACTTCGCCCAACGGCCGTTGCCATCCATGATGATGGCGACGTGCACCGGCGGCGGCGGCGGGTTGGCGTGGGAGGGCGCTGCTTCCATCTCAGACCTGCATGATTTCCTTTTCCTTGTGGGCCAGGATCTCGTCGATCTTCTTGATGGTGTCGTCGGTGAAGGACTGGATTTCCTTCTCGTGCTTCTTGATCTCGTCTTCCGAGATATGGCCGTCCTTTTCCATCTTCTTCAGGGCGTCCATGCCGTCGCGGCGCACGTTGCGCACAGAGATGCGGGCCTGCTCGGAGTACTTGCCGGCGACCTTCTGCAGCTCCTTGCGCCGCTCCTCGTTGAGCGCCGGGATCGGCACGCGGACCAGCTGGCCGTCGGTCTGCGGATTAAGGCCCAGGCCGGCGTCGCGGATGGACTTCTCGACCGCCTTGACCAGGCCCTTGTCCCACACCTGGACGGTCAGCATGCGCGGCTCGGGCACGCCGATGGTGCCGCACTGGCTGATCGGCATGGCCTGGCCATAGGCCTCGACCACCACGGGTTCCAGCAGGCTGGCGGCGGCGCGGCCGCTGCGCAGGCCCGAGAATTCCTTCTTCAGCACCTCGACGGCGCTGTCCATGCGGCGGTGCAGGTCCGCGCTGAGATCCTTCCAATTGGTCGGAGCCACGATCATTCCCCTTCACTGATGATGGTGTAACGCCCCCGCCCCGACACCACTTCGGCGAAGGCTCCGTCCTTGTGCAGGTCGAAGACCAGGATCGGCACCTTGTTCTCGCGGCACAGCGAGATGGCCGACGCGTCCATCACCGCCAAGTCGCGGGCCAGCACCTGGTGGAAGCTGAGGCGGTCATAGCGCACCGCGTTCGGATCCTTCTTGGGATCGGCGGAATAGACGCCATCGACCTGGGTCGCCTTCAGCAGCCCGTCGCAGCCCATCTCGACGGCGCGCAGCGCCGCGGCGGTATCGGTGGTGAAGAACGGATTGCCGGTGCCGGCCGCGAAGATCACCACCCGCCCCTTTTCCAGGTGGCGGATGGCGCGGCGGCGGATGAACGCCTCGCACACGCTGGGCATGGGAATGGCCGACTGGACCCGGGTCTCGACGCCGCACTTTTCCATGGCGTTCTGCATGGACAGCGCGTTGATGACGGTGGCCAGCATGCCCATGTTGTCGGCCGCGGCGCGCTCCATGCCGCCGGCGGCGCCCGAGACGCCGCGGAAGATGTTGCCCCCGCCGACGACCACGCACACCTCGACGCCCAGGTCGTGCACCGACTTCACCTCGCCGGCGATGCGGTCGACGGTGGCGGGATCGAGGCCGTACTCGCGCCCCCCCATCAGCCCTTCGCCCGAAATCTTGAGGAGAACGCGGCGGTATTTGGCGTCGCTGGCCATGGGTCCCTCGGACTTGAAGTTCTTCCCGAACCGGCTCGAAACGGTCCCCGTGGACCGCGGGGGCCGCGGCCTGGCGACTTCGGCTATCCGGCGGTCAGGGCGTGGCGATGATACACCATTCCCGCCGGCTGTCGCCCCCCTGTTTGAGTGCGAAACGCCGCCCCCGCGAGACCCGCGGGAGCGGCTTCGACGCACCTGCCCCTTAGTGGCCCAGCTGGGCGGCCACTTCGGCGGCGAAGTCCTTCTCTTCCTTCTCGATGCCCTCGCCCAGCGCGAAGCGGACGAAGCCGGTCAGCTTCACCGGAGCACCGACGTCCTTGGCGGCGTTCTCGACGACCTTGCCGATCTTGGTCTCCTGGTCGATGACGAACACCTGCTCGAGCAGGCACACTTCCTCGTAGTACTTGCGGATGCGGCCCTCGACCATCTTCTCGATGACGTTGGCGGGCTTGCCCGACGCGGCGGCCTGCTCGGTCAGCACCGCGCGCTCGCGGTCCAGCGCCGAGGTGTCAACCGAGGCGGTGTCCAGGAACTGCGGGTTGGCAGCGGCCACGTGCATGGCGATCTGCTTGCCCAGTTCGGCCAGCTTGCCCTGGTCGCCGGCCGATTCCAGCGCCACCAGGCAGCCGATCTTGCCCAGCCCGGGCGCGGCCTGGGTGTGCATGTACGACGCGACCACGCCCTGCGACACTTCCAGGCGAGCGGCGCGGCGCAGGTTCATGTTCTCGCCGATGGTGGCGATCAGCGCGGTCAGCTGCTCGGAGACGGTCTTGCCGGCGCCCGGGAAGGCGGCGTTCTTCAGCGCCTCGACGTCGGCGCCGGCGGTCAGGGCCACCTGGGCGACGGCCGAGACGAAGCCCTGGAACTGGTCGTTGCGGGCGACGAAATCGGTTTCGGCGTTGACCTCGACGGCGACGCCCTTGGTGCCGCTGGTGGCGATGCCGACCAAGCCTTCGGCGGCGACGCGGCCGGCCTTCTTGGCGGCGGCGGCCAGGCCCTTCTTGCGCAGCCAGTCGACGGCGGCTTCCAGGTCGCCGGCGGTCTCGGCCAGCGCCTTCTTGCAATCCATCATGCCGGCGCCGGTCTTTTCGCGCAGTTCCTTGACGAGCGCAGCGGTAATCTCGGCCATGGGGGTTCCTCTTCGTGCGGATTCGTTCGACGGGACCTAAACGAATGGCGGCGACGGGAGGTCGCCGCCATCGTCAGGCGAAAGACTGCTTACGCGGTCGGCTGGGCTTCCTCGCCCGCCTCGGCGGCCTCGGCCTGGGCGGCGTCGGCGGCGGCCTCGACCGGGGCCTCGGAGGCGCCCACGTCACCGCCCGAGCGGGTGATCTCGGCCTGGATGCCGTCCAGCACCGCGCCGCCGACCAGATCGCAATAGGTCTGGATGGCGCGGATGGCGTCGTCGTTGCCCGGGATCGGATAGGTGATACCGGCCGGATCGCAGTTGGAATCCAGGATGGCGACCACCGGGATGTTCAGCTTGTTGGCTTCCTGGACCGCCAGCGACTCCTTGTTGGTGTCGATGATGAACAGGATGTCCGGCAGGCCGCCCATCTCCTTGATGCCGCCGAGCGCGCGCTCGAGCTTGTCGCGCTCGCGGGTGAGGTTCAGCTGCTCCTTCTTGGTCAGCCCCGACAGGGTGCCGGTCGACAGCTGCTCATCCAGGTCGCGCAGGCGCTTGATCGACTGGGAGATGGTCTTCCAGTTGGTCAGCATGCCGCCCAGCCAGCGGTGGTTGACGTAGTACTGGCCGCAGCGCTTGGCCGCCTCGGCGACGATGTCGGAGGCCTGGCGCTTGGTGCCCACGAACAGCACGCGGCCGCCGCCGGCGACGACGTCGCGCACGGCCTGCATGGCGCGGTGCATCATCGGGACCGACTGCTGCAGGTCGATGATGTGGATGCCGTTGCGGATCCCAAAGAGGTACGAGGCCATCTTCGGATTCCAGCGGCGGGTGTTGTGACCGAAATGGACGCCAGCTTCGACGAGCTGACGCATGGTGAACGTCGGCAGAGCCATGGAGATGTTCCTTTATTCTCCGGTTGAACCTCCGCGGGAGAAGCCGACCCTTCCAGGCCGGCACCGGAGCGAACGAAGACGGCAAAGCCATCCCCGCCCGCGACCCCGCGTGCGGATTTGCGCCGGCTACATAAACCCTCGAGGCCGGTTTGGCAAGGGGAACTCGCTACCCCCGGCGGCTGGCGGGACTTTCCCGGTGCGGGCGGCCTTCCCATCTTCTGCCTCGCCATGGCAGAGCCCAGACGCATGATGGAGCTGACCCTGGGTGCCGCCGGCGTGGTGTTCGGCGACATCGGCACCAGCCCCATCTACACCGTCCGCGAGTGCTTCCACGACCTCGCGCCCACCCCCGGCCATGTGCTGGGGATGTTGTCCCTGGTGTTCTGGGCCCTGACCATGGTCGTCACCGTCAAATACGTCGCCTTCGTCATGCGGGCCGACAACCGGGGCGAAGGCGGCGTGCTGGCACTGATGGCGCTGGCCCGCCACGGCGGCGTCGGCGGCACCGCCATCGCCATGCTGGGCCTGGCCGGCGCGGCGCTGTTCTACGGCGACGGGATGATCACCCCGGCGATCTCGGTGCTCTCGGCGATCGAGGGCCTGGAAATCGCCGCACCGGCGCTGAAGCCCTGGGTGGTGCCGGCGGCGGTGGTCGTGCTGGTGGTGCTGTTCTTCCTGCAAAGCCACGGCACGGCGCGGGTCGGCCGCCTGTTCGGCCCGGTGATGGTGTTGTGGTTCTCGGCCATCGGCGCGCTCGGCCTGCGCGCCGTCGTCGCCACCCCCCAGGTGCTGGCCGCGGTGGACCCCCGCCACGCCGCCGCCCTGGCCGCCGCCGACCCGTTCGGCACCTTCCTGCGGCTGGGCGCGGTGGTGCTGGCGATCACCGGTGCCGAGGCCCTTTATGCCGACATGGGCCATTTCGGCCGCCGCCCCATCCGGCTGGCGTGGTTCGGGCTGGCCATGCCGGCCCTGCTGCTCAACTACTTCGGCCAGGGCGCGCTGATCCTGTCGCAAGGCGCACCGGCCACCGCCAGCCCGTTCTTCCTGCTGGCGCCGGGCTGGGCCACCTGGCCGCTGGTGGGGTTGGCCACCGCGGCGACGGTGATCGCCAGCCAGGCGGTGATCTCGGGGGCGTTCTCGCTGACCCGCCAGGCCATCCGCCTGGGCTACAGCCCGCGCTTCGCCGTGCTGCAGACCTCGGAGCACGAGATCGGCCAGATCTACGTGCCCCGCGTCAACCGCTGGCTGCTGGTGATGGTGGTGGCCCTGGTGTTCGCCTTCGGGTCGTCGTCGGGGCTGGCCTCGGCCTACGGCATCGCGGTGACCGGGACCATGGCGGTGACCACCCTGATGGTGCTGGTGGTGGCGCACCGCGTCTGGCGCTGGCCGCTGGCCGCCTGCGTCCTGCTGGGGCTGCTTTTGGTGCCCATGGACCTGGCGTTCTTTGCCTCAAACGCGCTCAAGATCCCGGCCGGCGGCTGGTTCCCGCTGGCGGTCGGGGGGGTACTGCTGCTGCTGATGCAGACCTGGAAGCGCGGCCGCGAGCTGGTGCGCGCCCGCCAGGACCGCGAAGCCATGCCCATGGACCTGTTCCTGGACCGGGTCCGCCGGCGTCCACCGCTGCGGGTGCCGGGCCTGGCGGTGTTCCTGTCGGCCAGTGACGCGGCGGTGCCCACCGCCCTGCTGCACAACCTGAAGCACAACAAGGTGCTTCACCAACGCATCGTCATCGTCACCGTGCGCTTCGAGCAGGTGTCGTGGGTCCACGACCAGCGGCGCTGCCTGGTCGAAGAGCTGAGCGAGGGCTTCCACCGGGTGGTCGTGCGCTTCGGCTTCATGGAGGACACCGACGTCCCCGCCCAGCTGCTGGCGCATTTCGCCCCGGACCATCCCTTCGACCCCATGGAGACGTCCTATTTCATCAGCCGGGAATCGGTCATTCCCACCGAACTGCCGGGCATGGCGCTGTGGCGCGAGTCGTTGTTCGTCGCCATGGTGCGCAACTCGGCCGGCGCCGCCGACTTCTTCCACATCCCCCCCGACCGTGCCATCGAGCTGGGCGTGCAGATCCAGATTTGAGGTGCCGGTGCGGGCAAACGGCCGGTGTTACCGACCCAGCACGCCGGCGCAGGCCGAGGGCAGCAGGCGGGCCTGGTGGTGGGGCTTGTTGGACGGGATGGGCACGTTGGCCTTGGGAAACCACGATTCCAGCTCGGCGCCGCAGCCGTCGCCGTCGGGGACCGGCTTCTGCGCCTCGCAATTGGGGTCGCCCACCGAGCACGACAGGCGCACGTGGAAGTGCTCGTCATGGCCCCACCAGGGACGCAGCTTGGCCAGCCAGCTGCGGTCGCCGCGGGTGGAGGCGCACAGGTGGTGCTTGATGGACGGGTTGACGAAGATGCGGTCGACCTCGGGCGAGCGGGCCGCCAGTTCCAGCAGCCGCGCCTGCGACCGCGTCCACGCCTTCGGGTCGACGCCCAGGCCCTTGACCATCGACACCGGTTCGGGCGCCTCGATCTCGGCACTGGCCAGCGGATGGGCGGGAATGCGGAACCAGATGTCGACGTCCAGCCCGGTCTGGTGGCTGCCGTGGCCGAACGGCATGGGGCCGCCGCGCGGCTGGGCCATGTCGCCGACCAGCACGGTGCCCAGCCCGTCGGCGCGGGCGGCGTCGGCCAGCGAGCGAACGAAGGCCACCAGCCGCGGATGGCCGAAGAAGCGGTGGCGCGAAGGGCGAAGCACCTGGTAGCCGTCGCCCTCGGGGGCCAGCGGCACGCCGCCGGCCAGGCAGCCCGCCGCCGGCGAGCCGATGGCGCTGGCCGTGCCCACGGTCGGCTGGGCCGCCTTGGACCAGGCGGCCTCGCGCGCCTGGGCCGCCGACGCCGCAGCCACCGCCAAGGCCAGACCTAGCACCAGCGCCCGCATGTCGTCCTCCAAGGGAAAAGCGATTGCCCAGATCCTGCCACGCCGCCCCTTAAGGAGCGGTCAATTCGGGCTCGGCGAACTGGTGCTGGATGTCGGAGATGGCGGACCCGCTGGCCCGCAGGATGTCGACGCACGCCGGGTCGAACTTGCGCCCCGATTCCTGGACCAGATAGGCCAGCGCGTCCGCCACGCTCCACGCCGCCTTGTAGGGCCGGCGCGAGGTCAGCGCGTCGAACACGTCGGCCACCGCGCAGATGCGGCCCTCCAGCGAGATGTCGTCGCCGGAAAGCCCGTGGGGATAGCCGCTGCCGTCAATGGCCTCGTGGTGATGGGCGACCACGTTGCGCAGCACCCGGATATAGGCCGCGCCGGTGACCCGGAAGGTGTTGGCCATGACGTCGACGATCTCGACGCCCTTGGCGACGTGGCCCTTCATGATCTCGTACTCGCCCGGATCCAGGCGGGCTGGCTTGCACAAGATGTGGTCCGGCACGCCGATCTTGCCGACGTCGTGCAGCGGCGCGAACTGGTAGAGGAACTCGACGAACTCGTCCGACATGCCCAGGCGCGGGGCCAGGCGCACCGCGATGATGCGGGCATAGCGGGCCATGCGCTCCAGGTGCGAGCCGGTCTCCTCGTCGCGGGCACGGGTGACCTGGCGCACGGTCTCGACCGCCGCCTGGATCATGCGGATGGCGTCCAGCTCCATCACCGTGGTCAGTGACACCACCTCGGCGGCCGAGCGCAGGCCCTGGACCACGAACGGGGTGAAATAGCCGCGGTGGAATGAATTGAAGAACAGGAAGCCGCGGAAGGTGCCCTTGTGGAAGATCGGGCAAGTATAGCCCGACAGGTAGCCGGACTTGAGCAGGCGCTTGATGTGAGCGGGCTGGGTGGTGTTGTGGGTCGAGAAGTCGTTGACGACGCGCCGCCCGCCGGTCTTCGCCAACTGGACCAGCGGCTGGATGTCGTTCAGGCGGGCCACCGTGTGCTCGAACGGGTTCTCGCCCTCGCTCGATTCGACGAACGAGCGCAGCAGGTCGGAATCGGGATCATGGATGGCGACGGCGATGCGGTGGATGCCGTCGAACTCGCGCTTGATTTCATCGTGGAGACACATCAGGCGCTCGGCCAAGCCCTGGTTGACGGACCTGAACCCGGATGTCCCGACAGCACCCGCCTTGGGCCCCGCCATGCCCCTACTCCGCCGAAAGACGTATCCCAAATGAACAATGCATTATACGGCCCCCAGGGTAAAGCAGTCAAAATCTCGAAAGACAAGGGGGCCGCCTGCTTTCAGTCGTATGGCGTCTCTTCGAACTGGGTCTGGATCGCCACGATCTGTTCTTGGCGCGCCACCAGCGCGGCGACGCAGTCGGGATCGAACTTGATGCCGGCCTCGGATTGCAGCAGCTCGAAGGCGCGTTGGTTGCTCCACGCCTCCTTGTAGGGCCTCACCGAAGTCAGCGCGTCGAACACGTCGGCCACCGCGGCGATGCGGGCCTCGATGGGGATCTCGTCGCCCTTCAGCCCATGGGGATAGCCGCTGCCGTCGATGGCCTCGTGGTGATAGGCGACGATGTTGCGCAGCAGGTCGAAGTGCGGCATCGCGCGCAGGCCGAAGTCGCGGCACATCAGGTCTACGATCTCGATGCCCTTGCCGACGTGGCTTTTCATCACCTCGTATTCGTCGGGGGTCAGGCGTCCTGGCTTGAGCAGGATGCTGTCGGGAACCGCCACCTTGCCGACGTCGTGCAGCGGGCAGAACTGGAAGATGAACTCGACCATCTCGTCGGACAGGCCGTGCGTCTCCGCCATCCCCAGCGCAATCAGGCGGGCATAGCGGGTCATGCGGGCAAGATGCGAGCCGGTCTCCTCGTCACGCGCCGAGGACACCTGGCGGATCACCTTCACCGCCGCCTGCATCATGCGCACGGTATCGATCTCGCGCATGACAGCCAGGCTGATGAGCTCGGCATAGGGACGCAGGCGGTGGATCACCGGAGCGCTGAAGAAATCGCGCTGGCACGAGTTGAAGAACAGGAAGCCGTAGAAGGCATCCTTGTGGCGCATGGGCACGGTGTAGCTGGACTGGTAGCCCCCCTTCAGCAGGCGCAGCGCATAGTCCTGCCCCTGCCCCGCCACCGACGCCAGGTCGTTGATGGTGCGCCTGGCCCCGGTCCAGGCCAGCTGCTGCAGGGTCGGCAGGTCGGACAGCCGGGCGGCCGAATGATCGAGCGGGCTGTCGGCGTCGCTGGAATGGATGAAGGTCTTCAGCAGGTCGGTGCTGTCGTCGTACAGGGCCACGGCGATGCGATTGAGGCCGGCCAGCAGGCCGTCCCCCTTCATCTCGTCGTGCAGGCAGATCAGCCGTTCGGCCAGACCGCGATGCAACGGCAGAGCCGCGCCCCCAGCGCTGCCCATATCCGCCCCCGTTCACCCCGTTGAACCACAGGGCGAACCCTAACCAGAAAAGGTGACAAAGGTCAAATCACCTTTGTCACCCAGACTTTTGGAACTACCCCCATACGGAGGTCCATACTTTAGCTTGTGGTGATATTACCCGTTCAGTTTACGGGCCATTTCCCTCAACACGTATTTCTGGATCTTGCCGGTCGAGGTCTTTGGCAAGGTGGTGAACACCACAGTGCGCGGACACTTGAAGTGGGCCAGCCGCTCGCGGCAGAAGCCGATCACCTCTTCCTGGGTCAGCTTGGAGCCTTCCTTGAGCGTGATGAAGGCGCACGGGGTCTCGCCCCATTTCTCGTCGGGACGGGCGACCACCGCGGCTTCCATGATGGCGGGGTGCTGGTAAAGCACGCCCTCGACCTCGATGGTCGAGATGTTCTCGCCACCCGAGATGATGATGTCCTTCGAGCGGTCCTTCAGCTCCACATAGCCGTCGGCGTGCCACACGCCCAGGTCGCCGGTGTGGAACCAGCCGCCCTCGAACGCTTCGGCGGTGGCCTTGGGGTTCTTCAGGTAGCCCTTCATGGTGACGTTGCCGCGGTAGAACACCTCGCCCATGGTGATGCCGTCCTTGGGCACCGGTTCCAGCGTGCGGGCGTCGGCAACCATCATGGCCTCCTGGTTGACGTAGCGCACGCCCTGGCGGGCCTTCAGCCGGGCGCGCTCCTCCAGCGGCAGTTCGTCCCATTCCTCGTGCCAGGCGCAGACGGTGGCGGGGCCATAGACCTCGGTCAGGCCGTAGACGTGGGTGATTTTGAAGCCCTGGCTCTCCAGACGGCCGATCACCGCGGCCGGCGGCGGCGCGGCGGCGGTCATGAACTGCACGGTATGCGGCAGCGGCCGGCGCTCGGCGTCGGACGCGTTGATCAGCATGCCCATGACGATGGGGGCGCCGCACATGTGGGTGACCTTGTGGGTCTCGATGGCCTTGAACATGTGGGTGGCGTCGACCCGGCGCAGGCAGACATGGGTGCCGGCCATGGCGGTGATCGTCCACGGGAAACACCAGCCGTTGCAGTGGAACATGGGCAGCGTCCACAGATAGACCGGGTGGCCGCTCATGCCCCAGTTGACCACGTTGCCCAGCGCGTTGAGATAGGCGCCGCGGTGGTGGTAGACGACGCCCTTGGGATTGCCGGTGGTGCCCGAGGTGTAGTTGAGCGCGATGGCCTCCCACTCGTCCTTGGGCCAGCGCCAGGCATAGTTGGGGTCGCCGGTCTCGAGGAACGCCTCGTAGGTGGTCTCGCCCAGCAGTTCGCCGCCCTTGGCCTCGGGGTCGTCGATGTCGATGACGATCGGGCGCTTGTCCATCATCTGCAGCGCCTTGGCGATCACCGGCGAGAATTCGCGGTCGGTGATCAGCACCTTGGCCTCGCCGTGGGCCAGGATGAAGGCCAGCGCCTCGGCGTCCAGGCGGATGTTCAGCGCGCACAGCACCGCGCCCAGCATGGGCACGCCGAAGGTGGCCTCGAACGATTCCGGGATGTTGGGCGCCATGACAGCAACGGTGTCGCCGACGCCGATGCCGCGCCGGGCCAGCGCCGAGGCCAGCCGGCGGCAGCGGTCGTAGGTCTGGGCCCAGGTGAAGCGCTGCTCGCCGTGGATGACCGAAATACGGTCGGGATAGACCCCGGCGGTGCGCTCGAGGAAGCCCAGCGGCGTCAGCGGCACGTAGTTGGCGGCAGTCTTGTCGAGATCGGTTTCATACGGATTGGCCATGTTCCCTCCGCTCGTCGTTCTTGCCGCTGGCGTCTTGATGCGCCCGGCTCCCCTTTGAAGGCCACGAGCATGCGTCCAGGCGAGTACTTTTTCAAGCCGGCCAACCGCCCTCCATGGTATTGTTATATGCTGCGATTCTTTCTGATGGGTTGCATTACCAGCGGGGCAAGGGGGAACGATGAGCCGATATTCCATTCTCAGCCTGGACGGCGGCGGTTCATGGGCGATCATCCAGGTCCGCGCGCTGATGGCCATCTACGGCGATGTCACCGGCCACGAGGTCCTCAAGAATTTCCGGCTGGTGATCGCCAATTCGGGCGGCAGCATCACCGCCGGCGCGCTGTTCTCGAACATTCGGCTGTCCCAGGCGTTCCGCCTGTTCTATTCGGAGGAATGGCGCCGGCGGATGTTCGTCGACAGGGCCTGGCCGATCGCCGCCATCAACCGCAAGCTGGGCTTTTTCTCTCGCTACCTCACGGAAGAAAAGCTGGAAGGCCTGAAACGGGCGTTCGGCCCCATGGGCGCCGGCGCGATGGGCGGCATCGCCCTGCACGATACGCCCATGGACGAATTGCCGAAGCGCGCCGCGGACGGCAGCCGGTTGCCCCACCTGGTCATCACCGCCTTCGATTATCACCGCGAACGGGCAAAGTTCTTCCGGTCCAACACCGGCAGCCTGGCCGGCAACCGATCGGCCGGGCCGGTGCCCAAGTTGCCGTGGGCGATCCATGCATCGTCGACCGCCCCGGTGAACTACTTCGATTGTCCGGCCGTGGTGGACTCCGAACTGTATTGGGACGGCGGCGTCGCCGGCCTCAACAACCCGGTCATGGCCGGCGTGGTGGAGGCCCTGGCCGATCCCGAGCGCGAGGGCGCCGCCGTGGTGGCGCTGAGCATCGGCACAGGCTCGGCCCGGCTGCCGCTCGAACCGCCCGCCGATCCCGTCCACCACGAGCGCAAGGGCCCGGGACCGATCAACGACGTCCGCAAGCTCGCCACCTCGATCCTCGACGACCCGCCCGATGCGGCCAGCTTCATGGCCCATGTGGTCCTGGGCGGCACGCTGCCGACCGATGACCGGCCGTCCATAACCGACGGCCCCGTGGTGCGCCTCAACCCGCTGATCCAGCCCATCTGGACGGGAACCGGCTGGCAGATGCCTCCGCCCGACTATGCGGACGATTTCGACACCCTCAAGGAACTGGACATGGACGCCGTCAAGCAGGAGCAGGTCGAGGCCATCGACCGCCTGTGCGACTGGTGGCTCTGTCCGGCCGGCGTCGTGCCCAACCAGCCACTTCGGGCAGAGCGCGACACCCTGGTCCCGCAGATCGGTCATCGCTGGGCCGCCGACGCCATCGCACAGTGGAGAGCGATGGTCCCTTGACACCGGGGGGCGAGCTGACGTGCTGTCAGGGAATGCAGCTCGCGTTCGTCGTCAACCGCTCGGCCGGAAGTTTCAGGCACCTTCCCCTCGATCGCACCGTCGAGGCGGTGGCCGCCGCGCTGGCCGATGCCGGCCACCAGGTCCGCACCGAGGTGGTCGGACGGCGCGACCTGGCGGCGGCGCTGTCGGCGCTGGCGGCGCGCACCGACGTCGATGCGGTGGTGGTGGGCGGCGGCGACGGCACCGTGCTGACCGCCATCCTGGCCGGGCTGGGGCGCGACCGTCCGCTGGGCCTGGTTCCGCTGGGCACGCTGAACCTGCTGGCCCGCGACCTGGGCCTGCCGCTGGATCCGGTCGAGGCGGCCCGGGCGCTGGCCGGGGCCGAGCCGGTGGCCATCGACCTGGCCGAGGTCAACGGCCATCCCTTCGCCATCTGGGCCAGCCTAGGCATGCATCCGTGGATGGTCCGCCGCCGCGACCACCTGCAGCGCGACGGCATGAGCAAGCGGCCGGCCATGCTGGTGGCGGCGCTGCGCGCCTTCCGCCGCTATCCGGTGGTCAAGGTGCAGCTGAGCCTGCAAGGTGCGGCCATGGCGGTGGCGACGCCGCTCCTGGTGGTGACCAACAACGCCTGGAAGGAGGGCGCACCGCCGTTGCGCCAGGCCCTGGACAAGGGCGAGCTGGAGGTCCACATCGCGCGGGCCACCTCGCGCCTGGCGTTGCTGTGGCTGGTGCTCAAGGCGCTGCTGGGGCGGTGGAAGACCACCCAGCTCTTAGGCACCATTCGCGCCGACGAGGTCCGCGTGACCACCCGCTCGCGCCGCGCCATGGTGTCGCTGGACGGCGAGGTCACGGTGCTGCGCTCGCCGCTGGTGTTCCGCCTGCGCCCCAAGGCGCTGTTGGTACTGCGCCCGCCGGGAGGAAGCCGATGAGGATCATCGCCCACCTGTCCGACCTGCATTTCGGCCGCACCGACCCGGCAGTGGTGGCGGCGCTGCTGGCCGACCTGGAACGCCACCGTCCCGACGTGGTGGTGGTGTCGGGCGATTTGACCCAGCGGGCCCGCTCCCACCAGTTCGCCGAGGCGCGTGCCTTCCTGGCCCGTCTGCCGGCACCGGCGGTGATCGTGCCCGGCAACCACGACCTGGCGCCCATGTACCGGCCGGTGAACCGCCTGTTCCGCCCGCGCGCCAAGTTCCACCACCATCTGCCCGGCCATGATCCCTGGCCGGTGTGGCAGGATGAAGAGGTGCTGGCCATCGGCCTGGACAGCACCACCCGCTTCCGCTGGCAGTCGGGCAAGCTGAAGCCCGGCCACCTGGACCACGTCGCCACCACCCTGGCCGAGGCGGCGCCTTCGGTCTGCCGTACCGTGTTCCTGCACCACCCGCTGGGCCACACCGCCGACGGCCACGCCTTCGAGCCCCTGGCCCGGCACGGCATCGACCTGGTGCTGACCGGGCACGTCCACCGCGCCCATGTGGAGGTCATCCACGCCCCCGGTCCCAGCTCGCTGGTGCTGGTGCAGGCGTCGACGGCCTGCTCGACCCGCTTGCGCGAGGATGCCAACGGCTACTGCCTGATCCGCGTCGACATGCCCCGCCTGGACGTCACAGTCCAGGGCTGGAGCGGCGAAGCCTTCCACCGCGTCCATACCCACGGGTTCGAGAAGAAGGGCGGGGTGTGGGTCAGCGGTTGACCTCGTCCAGGTTATGGCGGATCACCGACGACTCGGGGTGCTTCTCGGCCGCCGCCTGGAGCACCTGGGCGGCTCCCGTGCGGTCGCCTTGGGCGAACAGGGCGTTGCCAAGGCCCACCGCGGCGACCAGGCTGTCGGGCCAGCGGTCCTGCATGGCGCGGTAGCTGCGCGCGGCGGCACCGGCCCAGCCGGTGCGTTCCAGGGCCGCGGCGGCGCGGGCGACGTCCAGTTCGGACGCCGTGGCCGGCAGGCGGTCGGGCGGCAGCACCACCACGGCCCAGCCCCCTGCCCGGCTCCAGGTGTGCTCGAAGGTATCGAGCGCCATCTCCTGGCGCTCCTGGCCGCCCGAGCGCAGCACCGCCACCCGCGCGTCCAGGTCGTAGCCGACCACCACGGCGAAGTGCCACAGGGGTGCGATGTCCAGGCTCAGGTTCTGCAGCACCAGCACCGGATTGCCGGCGGCCACCTCGCCCAGCACGCCGGCCAGGCTGCCCACCGGAACCGCCAGGCGTCCCAGCCGCCTGGCCGCCCCCAGCATGTCGGCGGCCAGGCTGCCGGCCCGGCGGGGGGTATAGACCAGCGGGTCGAGATCGTCCGACGACGCGGCCAGGCCGCCCCATGACAGGACGGTGGCCAGGGCGGCCGGGCCGCACAGATGCTCTTCCTGCGCGAAGAAGGGCACAGCGGCGACCTCGGCCCGGCGCGGCAGGCTGCCCGCATCGTCGACCAGGGCGGTCGCCTGCGGCCCGGCACAGGCCGCCAACGTCAACGCCAGGACCAGCAGCAGCAGTCGCCTCACC
Organism: Actinomycetota bacterium; assembly: GCA_050260215.1. Taxonomy (GTDB): domain Bacteria; phylum Pseudomonadota; class Alphaproteobacteria; order Rhodospirillales; family Magnetospirillaceae; genus JBLNBU01. The sequence continues at coordinate 3,598 of JBLNBU010000235.1, read as the reverse complement.
GCACGCTGCGGGTCCAAGGAAACACCTTGGTCAGGCCGGCGATGTCGGTGATCAGCAAGATGACGAAGATCAGGATGGCGGCGCCGATGACCGCGGCGATGGCGTCGCCGCCGGCAGGCAGCGAGTCCAGGCGGCCGACCGCGTCGCGGACCTCGTCGTCGGACAGGGCGGCGACGCGGGCACGCGCCTCGTCGGGGGAAACCCCAAGGCGGGCCAGTTCGCCCCTGACGTCCTCGCGGGCCAGCAGCGCATCCAGGCGCTCGCGGCCGGTGGCGGCCTGGGCCTCGGCGATGACGGCATCGGTGGAGATCATCGCCGCATGGGCGGGTGCGGGTGCCTGCAGCGGCAGCATGCCGAGCGCGGCGGTCAGGCAGGTGGCGGCACGCAGCTTGGCGAAGCGGGTCATGCGGACACCCTCCCTGGGGTCGAGCTTGGCTGGGGAGGATGTGAGCGCGCCGGCCGGGCGGGCCAATCCCGCCGGGCGGCTTAAGCCGTTCAGCGGCGGCTGACGGCGGCCTGGCGCTGGCGGATGTCGGCCGGCCAGGACGACTTGATATAGGCCAGGACGGCACGGATATCCGCGTCGGTCAGGCTGCCGACGAAGGCCGGCATCTCGGTCTTATAGTCGGGCGGCGCAAAGCGGGCCATGCCGTGCTTGATGATGGCGAACAGCTGGTCGTCGGGGTGGTGCCAGGTGTGGCCGCTGGCGTCATGGGGCGGAGCCGGCAAGGCGCCGTTGGGCTTGCGCTCCTGCCAGTGGGGCTGGCCTTCCAGCTTGGCGCCGTGGCATGAGGCGCAGTGCTTGCGGTACAGCTCACCGCCCAGGGCGACCTGGGTCTGGTTGGACGGATCGATGGCCTCGGAGGGCTTCCAGCGCAGCCAGCCGGCGGCGCCGCCCACCGCCACCACCAGTCCCGCCACGATGATCCACCCCAGACGCGGCACTTCGGTTCCCTCGCCCGCTTCGGCCCGTCAGTAGTTAACAAACGGCCGCGACCGGCGCAATATGTGCGGCGGAACCCAGAGGAGCCCGATCATCCCATGACCAGCATGCTGATTTCCGTCTTCGGACCCGACCGTACCGGCCTGGTCGCCGCCATCACCGGCCGGCTGTTCGAATTGGGCGTCAACCTGGGCGACACCAGCTTCGCCGTGCTGGGCACCGGTGCCGAGTTCACCTCGGTGTGCGAGCTGCCCCCCGGCCTGGGGGCCGCCGAGATCGAGGCGGACCTGTCGTCCATGCCCGAACTGGCCGGCACCCGCGTCACCGCCCGCCCCTTCGAGCTGGACGCCGCCCACGGTCCGTCGGGGCGGATCACCCACCGCATCGTCGTCGGCGGCGGTGACCGCCCTGGCCTGATCGCGCGCCTGTCCGAGGTCTTCGGCCAGTACAAGGCCAACATCGTCCGCATCGAGGCCCAGCGCATCCCCGAGCAGGACCTTTACGTCACCCGCTTCGCCGTCTCGATCCCCGAGCGGGTCGAGCAGTGCCTGGCCACCGTGGCCAACACCGCCGGCGAGTTGCACCTGACCTGCCACACCGAGGCCGTCCCGGCCTGACCGGTCTAACCTCCCACCACCTCGCCGCCATTGGGGTGCAGGACCTGGCCGCTGATATAGGACGCGTCGCAGCCGGCCAGAAAGATGAAGCTGGGCGCCACCTCGTCGGGGTGGCCGACCCGGCCCAGCGGTTGTTTCTTGCCGAATTTGCCCACCTGCTCGGGCGTGAAGGTCGACGGGATCAGCGGCGTCCAGATCGGGCCCGGCGCCACCGCGTTGACCCGGATGTCGCGCCCGGCCAAATTCAAGGCCAGCGATCGGGTGAACGACACGATCGCCCCCTTGGTCGACGAATAGTCCAACAGCCCCGGATTGCCGCGATACGCGGTAATCGAGGCGGTATTGATGATTGAGGCGCCGGCCTTCAGGTGCGGCAATGCCGCCTTGGTCAGGTAGAACATGGCGAAGACGTTGGTGCGGAAGGTGCGTTCCAGCTGGTCGGCGGTGATGTCCTCCAGGCTTTCCTGGGGATGCTGTTCGCCGGCGTTGTTGACCACCACGTCCAGGCGTCCGAATTCGGACAGGGTGCGCTCGACCACTTGGCGGCAGAACCCCTCGTCGCCCAGGTCGCCCGCCAGCAGCAGGCAGCGCCGGCCGGCCGCTTCCACGTGCCTCTTGGTCTCGGCGGCGTCCTGGTGTTCGTTGAGGTAGGCCACCGTGATGTCGGCACCCTCCTTGGCGAAGCCGATGGCCACCGCCCGGCCGATGCCCGAGTCGCCGCCGGTGACGATGGCGGCCATGCCCTTCAGGCGGTCCGAGGCGCGATAGGTCTCCATCTCGGCCCGCGGCTTGGGCCGCATGGCCCCTTCCAGGCCCGGCTGGCGGTCCTGGTGCTGGGGCGGCAGGTCCTGTTCCGGCATGTCCGTCTCCACCGTTTGTCAACCGGATGTTGACATGGCGGAAACAGCAGCGGAATCAAGCGGTTTTCACCTTCCGCGCGCTGCCGCGCGTCCGGTCGGCGCGCCTTCTCGCGCGGGCCTGGCGGGCCAGTGTCTCGTCAATGGCGGCGCGCAGCGCGTCGGCCTGCACCGGCTTGTGCAGCAGGCCGTGGCCCAGGTCCTGGGCCTGGCGCAGCCGCTCGGGGGCGGTGTCGCCGGTCAGGATGATGGCGGGCAACGGCTTGCCCACCGCGGCGGCGACGCGGGCCACCGCCTGCCCGCCGGTCTCGCCGTTCTGCAGGCGGTAGTCGGCGATGACCATGTCGACGCCGGCCCCCAGTTCGGCCAGCCGGCACACTGCCTCGTCGGCGCTGGGCACGGCCAGCACCCGGTGCCCCCAGCTTTCCAGCAGCAGGCGGAGCGATTCCAGCACGTCGGGCTCGTCGTCGATGGCCACCAGCGCCGCGCCGGCCCCGCCCAGCCCCAGGGCGAGCTGCCGGGGCCTGGCAGGGGGCTGCAGGGCGGCCTCGGCCACCTCGACGGCGAACATCGAGCCCTTGCCTTCCACCGAGTTGACGGTGATGCGGTGCCCCAGCAGCGTGGCCAGCCGCTCGACGATGGCCAGGCCCAGGCCCAATCCCTGCCGGCGGTCGCGGTTGGCGTTGCCCACTTGGTGGAACTCGCGGAAGATGTTCTTCAACTCTCCGGCTGGAATGCCGATGCCGGTGTCCCACACCTCGAAGCGCAGCACCGGCCCACGACGGCGGCAGCCGACCAACACCCGCCCGCTGCGGGTATAGCGCACCGCGTTGCCGATCAGGTTGCGCAAGATGCGTTCCAGGAGCGACGGGTCTGACTGCACGCAGGCCTTGGACGGCACGACGCGGAATTCCAGGCCCTCGGCGGCGCACAGGGGCTCGAACTCGGCGGCTAGGCGATCCATCATTCCGGCGACCGGAAAGGCCGAGGGATGGGGCACCACCAGTCCCGCCTCCAACTTGGAGACGTCGAGCAGGCTGTTGAGCAGCCCTTCCAGGGCCACCACCGAGTCATGGATGCGCCCGACCAGCGGCGCGTGCTCGGTCTCGAACACCCGGTCGGCCAGCACGGCAACGAACATGGCCAGCGCCTGCATGGGCTGGCGCAGGTCGTGGCTGGCG
>JBLNBU010000234.1:0-8662 GCA_050260215.1 Actinomycetota bacterium | reverse complement strand
GCCAGGACCTCGGGCTGCACCACCTCGCCGCCCGCAGCGCGCTGGGCCTTGCGGGCGAAGATCACGGCATGGCGCCACTCGTACTCGACCTCGGCCTCGTGACGGGCCCGATCGCGATACTCGCCCATCAGCGCCTTGGTGAAGGCGGTGCCGCCGGTCGCGGTGACGGTGGCGACGTCCTGCACCTCGGCGACCTGCCACGGGGTGGCACAGCCGGCAAGGGCGGAGAAGCCGAGAGCGAGAACCAGAGAGCGGACGACCTTCATGGCGAAACCGGGCAGACGGTGGACCAGGGAACCACCGAGGTGAATTCCACTTTGAACAGTCTCAAGAACAAGACCAAATGTCCAGCGGTTTTTACTGACTCGTCCGGGCCGGTATTGGGGGCTTCACAGTCAGTCGGCAAGGACTCTCCGCGAATCCTCAATTCACATCTTACATTAAGTTAACGAGTCCTAAACGCACCGGCAAACATTGTGCCGTTTCAACGACTTGGCCGGACAGATTCGCGTAGTACCCGAATCGCCGCACCCCCTGCTACCGAAGGATAGGCCCCCCTGGCCACACGTGATATGGTCTTGCCCCAGGGGGAAACCGACTGAGGAGGGACAACATGGCGCGTACGGCAACTGCGGCAAAAAAGACGGCCGCCAAGACCGCTGCGCAGCCGCGCAAGCGGGCGACCAAGATGGCGGCAATCTCCGACCTTACCGATCTGCGCTCGCTGCATGGGATTGCCGATGCGCTCGCCCGTTCGGCCCAGCGCCTGGGCGAGGCTCTCGACAAGGGCGGCCTGGACGATGCCCTGCTGGCCAATTTCGACCTCGGAATCGGCATCAAGGCGGTGCTGGACTCGGGCTGCGACATCCCCGAGGACGTGCTTTCCACCGTCCAGCGCGTCGCCGGCTACATCACCGCGGCGACCCTGGCGGCCGAGAACGGCATCACCCGCGGCCAGGTGCTGAAGCTGATCGAGGTTCAACTGGCGGTGGCCCAGACGCTGATCGAGGCGGCGCTGCGCAAGATGGTCGCCGACCGCGCCTACTACCGCTGGCTCGAGGCCGGCTGCCCTGCGGACACCGCCCACGACGACTGGCTGGCGGCCGAACGCGACATCGCCGAGGCATTGGGCTGCTGATCGGCCGTCCCCATCTCCAGCACCGGGCCCGCCGGTGCTGGAGGATGGCATGGCTGATGGCGACATCGACCGCTCCCGACTGCTGCTGCCGGCCCTGGGGCCGGTCTACCAGGCGCTTTCCCAGGCGTCGTGGCCACTTGTGCGCTTCATTTGCGGCGCGGCGCTGGTTCCCCACGGCTGGGGCAAGCTGATCGAAGGCGGCCTGCCCGGCACCGCGGACGCCTTCGCCAAGCTGGGGATTGAACCGGCCTATCCGCTTGCCCTCTACATCGGCCTGCTCGAACTGGTCGGCGGCACCTTGCTGGCGCTGGGGCTGTTTACCCGCCTGGTCGCCGTCCAGGTGGTGGTTTTCATGGCGACCGCTGTGGTCCAGGTCCACTGGCCCAACGGCTACGCCTGGACCGGCAAGGGCTACGAATACCCGCTGTTCTGGGGGATGGTGGCCCTGGCGATTGCCTTCAGGGGCGGCGGCCGCTGGTCGGTCGACCGGCTGCTGCCGTGGGAGTTCTGAGCGCCGCCCACGCGGCCGCCAGGGTGATCGCCGCCACCAGGTTGGCCCGCAGCGCCCGTGCCGCGGCGTCGGCCGGTGCGAAGTGCAGCAGCCGCCCGGGGTCGAGCAGCCACACCTGGCCCAGATGGGCGGTCAGCCAGAAGGCCACCACCACCACCGCTGCCGCCGCGCCGAACCAGCCCAGAGACAGGGGGTCCTCGGGTTCCGGGCGGGCGAACAGCGGCGAGGCGGCGACCAGGACCGCCGCGGCCACCGCCAGCACCCCGCCGGCGATCCAGTCGGGGCCGCGCAGCAAGGACAGCCAGGCGCCGGCCACCAGCGCCGTCATCGAGGCGCGCCAGGCGGCCCTGCTCTGCTTGACCATCCCCCAGGCCGAGACCAGCAGCACCGCCCCGGCCGCTCCCGACAGCAGATGCCCGGGCTCCGCCACCACCGGGGCCAGCGACGGTGCGCGGGCCACCGCCCCGCTCAGCAGCTCGACCACGCCGGCGCCGAACACCAGCACCGCCGCCAATGCCGGGCCCAGGTTCTCCAGCCACGGCGGGGCCTCGGCGAAGCGGCGCCGGCGCAACTGCAGCTCGAACACGCCCAGCACCACCGCCGCCAGCAGCAGCGGCAGCAGGTTGTAGAACACCCGAAACACCAGCAGCGCCGCCAGCACCGCATCGGACTGCAGCTGGGGCAGCATCAGCACCAGCGCCCCTTCGAACACGCCCAGCCCGCCCGGCACGTGGCTGACGATGCCCGCCAGCGTCGCCACCACGTACAGGCCGACGAAGGCGGGATACGACACCCCCTTGCCCAGCGGCAGCAACAGGTAGAGCGCTCCGGCGACGAGGGCCAGGTCGGCGGCGGCGATGGTGATCTGCAGCAGGCTGACCCCCAGCGAGGGTGTGGCGAAGCGCCATCCGCCCACCGCCAGCGGCCGCCCGGCCAGGGCCGTCCACGCCAGATAGGCCGCCAGCACCAAGGTCGCCGCCCACCCCACCCCGATGACCGCCCCGGCCGGCAGGTGCAGCAGGCGGGCGACCTTGTCGCCCTCAAGGATGAAGGCCCCGCCGGCCAGCACGATGGTCCCCAGCGCGAAGGTCAGGCCGGCAAACGCGATCACCGAGGCCACCTCGCCCACGCCCAGGCCGAAGGTGGAATACATGCGCAGCCGCACCGAGCCGCCGGTGAGCACCGCGAACCCCGCATTGTGGCTGACCGCGTGGCTGACGAACGAGATCAGCGCCGTCCATCCGGGCGGCATCGGCCGGCCGATGTGGCGGACGGCCAGCCCGTCGAAGCCGGTCAGCACCGCATAGCTGGCCGCCGCCATGCCCAGCGCGCCCACCAGCGTCGCCGCCGGATAGGAAGCGGCCGCCGACACCACGGCACGCACGTCGAAGCGGCCGATGGCCCGGTGCAACACCCACAGGGCCAAGGCGAACACCACGGCGCTGAACAGGGCGCCGGCCCCGCGCGCCACATCGGGCCGTCGCAAAAGCCTGAGCAGCCTCGTCACCGCGCCACTCCCCGCTTGCCGCCTCGCTGCTGTCAACGCCGGCCGGAGATGGCGGTTCCGGGGGCGGCAAAAGGGGCCGATTCCCTCTTATGGCAACGCCCCGGACGCGGTATGCTGTCGGCCTCGTTTCGAGCAGGGAACCGTTCGGCAATGATCAGGCTGGCCAATGTCCTCGTCGTCCATGGCGACCAAGCGGTCGCCGACCGCTTGATCGGGCGGTTGTCCGCCAACGGCTACCACGGCATCCGCGCCGCCACCGCCGAAGACGCCGTCGCCCACGCCACCATCGAGCATCCCGACCTGATCCTGGTCGGCCAGCCCGACTGCGACCCGGTGGCCCTGGCCGCCCGGCTGAAGGGCGATTCGGCCACCGCCGACATCCCGGTGCTGCTGCTGGCCCAGCCGGTAACCGCCGAACTGTGGGGCAAGGCGCAGGAATGCGGCCTGGACGACGTGCTGGACTGGGGCGTCGAGGATGCCGAGCTGTTCGCCCGCCTGCGCCCGCTGACCCGGCTGGAGACCATGCACGCCGAGCTGCGCCACCGCGCCGCCATCGCCGCCCGCTTCGGCGTCAAGGCCCGCCACCGCGCCGACGGCCCCGAGGCCGGAACCCGCCCCGCCATCCTGGTGGTCGGCGAGGCGACCGACGGCCTGGTCGAGCTGCTGGCGGCGGATGCCGACATCACCACCTCGGCCAACCTCTACGAGGCCGAGACCATGCTGGCGGCCAAGCCGTTCGACGCCGCGGTGCTGAACGCGCGCACCAACGGCGACGCCTGCCTGGACTTCTGCTCGCAGGTCCGCAACAACCCGCGCCTGTTCAACCTGCCCATGGTGCTGGTCGCCGATGCCGGGCTGCCGCTGGCGGACGCCTATCGCCGCGGCGCGACCCGGCTGTTCCACCGCCCCGTGGATCTGGTGGTGCTGCGCGCCGCCGTCATGACCCTGGTGCGCCGCCAGCAGCTGCGCTGGAGCATCCGCGCCGCCCTGTTCGACAGCCTGGCCGAACCCACCCGCGACGCCGAGACCGGCGCCTATGGCCGCGCGTTCCTCGACACCTATCTCGACAGCCGGCTGCAAGTGGCCAAAAGCCAGGCCCGCCACCTGTCGGTGGTGTTCTTCTACATCCCCAACATCGAGGGCGTGCGCGCCCAGTTCGGTGACGACGCGGCCCTGCACCTGGCCCAGCAGCTGGGCCAGTGGATCGGCGGCCTGCTGCGCGCCGAGGACCTGGTGGCGCTTTACCGCAAGAACGAGTTCTGCGTGGTGCTGCCCGACACCCCTCTGGTGGAGGCCGAGGTGGTGATGCACCGCATCGCCGGCGTGCTCGCCTATACGGACTTCGCCGTGCGCGAGGTCTACCAGCCGGTCAAGATCTGGGTCCAGGTGGGCTGCACCGACGCCCACCCCGACGACGACCTGGCCGGCCTGCTGGCCCGCGCGCACCGCAACCTGGACTGAGGCTGTCGCTGCCCTTGGGCTCCGTGATAGGCTGGGCGCCGTGAGAATAGACTTCGTCTTCGATACCGTCTGTCCCTGGTGCTATGTGGGCAAGCGCCGCTTCCAGCGTGCCTTGGCCCTGCGGCCGGGAGCGCGCGTGTCTATCAACTGGCGCCCTTTCCTGCTCAATCCCGACCTGCCGCTGGACGGGGTCGACCGCGGCACCTATCTCGACCGCAAGTTCGGCGGGCCGGCCCGCGTCGGGCGCATCCACGCCGCGGTGACCGCCGCCGGCCGGGCCGAGGGCATCGAGTTCGCCTTCGACCGCATCGAGCGCACCCCCAATACGCTGAATTCGCACCGCCTGGTCCGCTTCGCCACCACCATGGGCCGCGACGCCGAGGTGGTCGAGGCGCTGTACGCGGCCTATTTCTGCCAGGGCCGCGACATCGGCCGCATCGAGGAGCTGGTGACCATCGGGGCCGAATGCGGCCTGACGGACGTGGACGTGGCCGACTACCTGTATTCGGATGCCGACGTCTCGGCGGTCATGAACGACAACGCCCGCGCCCACCGTTTGGGCGTCAACGGCGTGCCCTGCCTGATCATCGACGGCAACTATGCCCTGGCCGGCGCCCAGGAACCCGACATCCTGCTGCGCCTGATCGACATCGTCCGCGAAAACGAGGCCGAGGCGGCGCTGAGCTGAATTCTTCACTCGTCATGGCCGGGCTTGACCCGGCCTTCCATTGACCCCCGGGTCAAGCCCGGGGGTGACGAGGAAAGGCAGCCGAAAGCGGAACGACCAAATCACCCCGCCGCCAGTTCCGCCAAGGTCGCGATCAGCTTCTTCAAGCCGTCGACCCGTTGTCTGGGCTCGTCCCAGGTGCGGATGAACACCAGCTTGTGGTCGGGGCGCAGCTTGCAGGTACCCAACTGGCGGCTGATGAACTGGACCAGGCCGCCGGGATTGGGGAAGGCGTTGTTGCGGAAGGTGATCACGGCGCCCTTGGGCCCCGAATCGACCTTCTCGATGCCGGCCTGCTTGCACAGCGCCTTGATGGCGATGATTTCCAGCAGGTTCTCGACCTCGGCCGGCAGCGGGCCGAAGCGGTCGACCAGTTCGGCGGCAAGGGCGTCCAATTCGCCCCGCTCGGACACGGTGGCGATGCGGCGGTAAAGGCCCAGACGGACCGACAGGTCGGCCACATAGGCCTCGGGGATCAGCACCGGGGTGCCCAGCGCGATCTGCGGAGACCATTCCTCTTCCGCAACGGTCGCCGGACCGCCTTTGGCGGCGGCCACCGCATCTTCCAGCAGCTGCTGGTACAGCTCGATGCCCACCTCGCGGATGTGGCCCGACTGCTCCTCGCCCAACAGGTTGCCGGCGCCGCGGATGTCCAGGTCGTGGCTGGCCAGTTGGAAGCCGGCGCCCAGGCTGTCGAGGGCCTGCATCACCTGCAGGCGCTTCTCGGCCGCCTTGGACAGCAGCTTGTCGCTGGGCAGCGTCATGTAGGCATAGCCGCGCACCTTGCCGCGGCCGACGCGGCCGCGCAGCTGATACAGCTGGCCTAGGCCGAACATGTCGGCGCGGTGGATGATCAGCGTGTTGACCGAGGGCATGTCGAGGCCGGATTCGATGATGTTGGTCGACAGCAGCACGTCGTACTGCTTGTCGCCGAAGGCGGTCATCACCTCTTCCAGCTCGGACGGGGTCAGGCGGCCGTGGGCGACGGCGGTCTTGACCTCGGGCACCAGCTTAGACAGCCGCTCGGCCACCCGGTCGATGTCGGCCAGCCGCGGGCAGACATAGAACACCTGGCCGCCGCGGTAGCGCTCGCGCAGGATGGCCTCGCGCACCACCACCGGGTCGAAGGGCAGCACGAAGGTGCGCACCGCCAGCCGGTCGACGGGGGGCGTGGCGATGACGCTCATCTCCTTGACCCCGGTCAGCGCCAGCTGCAGGGTGCGCGGGATCGGCGTGGCGGTCAGCGTCAGCACGTGGACGTCGGACTTCAGCTGCTTCAGGCGCTCCTTGTGGGCGACGCCGAAATGCTGCTCCTCGTCGATGATCAGCAGCCCCAGCCGCTTGAAATTGATGCCTTTTGCCAGCAAGGCATGGGTGCCGACGACGATGTCGACATGGCCTTCCAAGACGCCGTGCTTGACCTCGGCGGCGTGCTTGGGCGTCACCAGTCGCGACAGTTGCTCAACCTTGATCGGCAGGCCGCGGAAGCGCTCCGAGAAGGTGCGGTAGTGCTGGCGGGCCAACAGCGTGGTCGGCACCACCACGGCCACCTGCAGGCCGGACATGGCGGCAACGAAGGCAGTGCGCAGGGCCACCTCGGTCTTGCCGAAGCCGACGTCGCCGCAAATCAGGCGATCCATGGGCCGGCCCGAGGACAGGTCGGCCACCGAATCCTCGATGGCGCGCAGCTGGTCGTCGGTCTCGGCATAGGGGAAGCGGGCGCAGAACTCGTCATACAGGCCTTCGGCCGGGGCCAGCGCCTCGGCCTGGCGTAGCTGGCGCTGGGCGGCAACCTTGATCAACTGCTCGGCCATGTCGCGGATGCGCTTCTTGAGCTTGGCCTTGCGCGCCTGCCAGGCGGTGCCGCCCAGGCGGTCGAGTTGGGCCCCGGCCTGTTCCGAGCCATAGCGCGACAGCACGTCGATGTTCTCGACCGGCACGAAAAGCTTGTCGCCGCCGTCATAGACCACCCGCAGGCAGTCGTGGGGAGCGCCGGCCACTTCCAGGGCCACCAGGCCGTCGTAGCGGCCGATGCCGTGCTCGACATGCACAACCAGGTCGCCCTCGGCCAGGGCCGAGGCCTCGGCGATGAACTGGGCGCCGCGCTTCTTCTTGCGCGCCGGCCGCGCCAGGCGGTCGCCCAGCACGTCCTGCTCGGTGACCAGCGCCAAGTCCGGGGCGGCGAAGCCGTGGTCAAGCCCCAGCACCACCATGGGCACCCTCGCCTTGCCCGCCTGGGCCGCCTCGGCCCAGCCGTCGCAAGGGGTGATGCCCTTCAACCCGTGCTCTTTCAGCACATGGGCCAGGCGGTCGCGCGAACCCGTTGTCCAGGCGGCCAGGACCACGCGGCGGCCCTGCTTCGTTTCGGCCTCGATATGCTCGCGGAGCGCATCATAGACGTTGACGCCGGGCTGGGCGCGCACGTCGGCGAAGTCGCGCCCCGGCCGCCCTTCGGCATCGATGGTGGCCGGGCCTTCCGGGGCGGCGAAGGGAGAAAGCTGCAGCACCGGGCGGGCGGCCAGCAGACGGTCCCATTCGTCGCGCTCGACGAACAGGCGCGGCGGTGCCACCGGATGGTAGACCATGCCCGACTCGGCCAGCCCGGCCCCGGAGATGGTGCGCCGCGCCTCGTAGTATTCCAGCACCAACGCCCAGCGGGCGTCGCCGGCCTCGTCGGCCTGGTTGTCCAGCACGGCGGGCGTGCCGTCGGGCAGATAGGCGAACAGGGTGTCGAGCCCGTCGTGGAACAGCGGCAGCCAGTGTTCCTGGCCGGCGAACTTCACCCCTTCCGAAATGCTTTCGTACAAGGGGTCCGGGCCCTGGACCGCGCCGAACATCTCCCGGTAGCCGGTGCGGAAGCGGGCGATGGACGCCTCGTCCAGGATGACCTCGCTCACCGGTTCCAGCACGAAGTCATCGCGCTTGCCGGTGGTGCGCTGGTTCATGGGGTCGAAGGTGCGGATGGTCTCCAGCTCGTCGCCGAAGAAGTCCAGGCGCAGCGGCTCGGGCGTGCCGGGCGGAAACAGGTCGACGATACCGCCGCGAACGGCGAATTCGCCCGGCTCCATCACCGCATCCGAGCGGGTGTAACCGTTGCGGCCCAGGAACGATACCAGCGCCGCCGGGTCGAGGCGGCCGCCCACCTTGGCCGCCAGGGTGGCCTTGGCCATGGTCTCGCGCGGGGGCACGCGCTGCAGGGCGGCGCCCACCGTGGTCAGCACCACCCGCGGGGCCCCGGCCGCCCCATGGGCCAGCCTGGCCAGGGTATCGATGCGCCGGGCCACCACGTCGACGTTGGGCGACACCCGGTCATAGGGC